>CAZPTV010000146.1:0-5344 GCA_964589335.1 uncultured Bacteriovoracaceae bacterium | reverse complement strand
AGATCCATTATTTATCGTAAGAAGGATGGTTATTTTTGCCTCAGAAGATATCGGAAACGCAGATCCACGAGCTTTGCAAGTTGCACTTTCAGTAAAGGATGCTGTCGACTTTGTTGGAATGCCTGAAGCACGCATAAACCTTGCACAAGGCGTGAGCTATTTAGCTTCGGCTCCGAAAAGTAATGCTTCATATGTTGCAATTGACGCTGCAATAGAAGACGTTCGTAAGTTTGGTAATTTAAATATACCGTTGCATATTCGGAACGCCCCCACAAAACTCATGAAAGATTTAGGATATTCGAATCAATATAAATACGCTCATGACCAACACATGGGCCATTCGGGTATGAAAAACTTACCGCAAGAATTGAAAAATAAATTCTACTATCTGCCTAAAGGGGCGGGATTAGAAATACAAATTAAAGAAAAATTAGATCGGATCAGAAAGGATCGAACATGAAATTTCTTATCGTAATCACTTTTATTTTTATTTCACAGTTTGCAAACGCTGGTATTGATTTATATGAAGGCCCAGATAAAGAAAGTAAAATACTCGATACCATTCCCGAAGACCATTCCTTTACAATATTATTTCCACCAAAAATCGAAGAAAAAGAACTTCAAAAAGACTGGTTAAAAATTGATGATGAGGGAAAAACAGGTTGGATAAAAAAAGAAGACGTAGAACTTACAGATTCTGAAAATTCTACTTATCTTTATCACTTTTCGCACCATTATCGAGTTTATGCAGGCTTTGGCAGCTATCAAGAACTTCAGTTATCTAAAAAAAGGTGGTTTAGACAGAGTGCTGGCATTGAATTAAATTTATATAATGGCATTTTACTTGGCACTTTCTTCGATCACTACAAATTTAAATATGCTGAAAATACTATTGACCGATACTCCATTTTTCCAATTAAAGCAGGCTACTTTTTTATTCCTCGTAGAGCATATTTTTTTGGATATCTCGGGACTCAGAATATTTCTTTGCAGAATCATGAAAGCAAAAATGAAACAACTTATGGGGCAGGCTTAGGCTACAGACACATGCTCAGTCGACATTTTGATATTACATTTGAATTATTTTGGGCCTACATGCCTGAGACAGTACTCATCAATAAAAACATTCTTCAAGGCAAACAACCTTCTGAAGTTGAAAATATTCTCTGTACCGTTGTATCCGCAGGTATCGCGAATGGTTGCCCTAAAAGCTATGCGAAAAGTAAGGTATCGAATACGACAACCATTGTTCTAACTGCAACCATTGGTTTCTTTGGTTATTAATTTTAGGCTTTGGTACTATTTTTAAAATACCGTTTATAATAATAGAAAATAATTCCAGCGAAAAACAAATAACAGCTGATGCTCAGGACTTTAACCGATTGAATGTATTTAATATCTTCAGGAAAGTGATAAATCTTACCTTCAAAGATTCTTTGATCACTTTCTTGTGATACACTCCAGTCTTCAAATGCGATCACTCTCCATCCATACGAATGGATGAGTAATTCCACAAATGTAGCCAAAAGAATCAATCCAAATAACGAATAGATTACGCGTTTATCTTTAAATTTATTTAAAATATTTTCATATTGAATCGTTGAAAACAGACATACTGAAAGCACGATGTAGTAAAACATACGACTTGGAAGTTGGTCGATTGCAGAAATTGGAATTATTTTTTGAAAGTTATTAAAAAAGAAAGCCATTGCATTTCTAATGCATAAAATAAAAAGAATTATAAACGGAAATATTATTTTGTTATTTTTAATAATAAAAGGAACAAGTTTGTTATAATTTTTAATGATAAAATATAACGAGCCCGAAACAATAAGCAGGAAGCCAAACTTTCCGAAATATACAGAAACTTCCCACGACCCATCGTATGTAAAGTTAAATGGAAACGTTAAGCTTTCCCAAATATGTTTAATAATATTAACGATCTGTTCCCAACGGTTTTTAGGCTCTACTAAACCTATGCCAGTCTTACCGTAGGGAATACCGATTCCTGAAAATACGGGTCTCAGTTTATCCTGTAATAAGTACGTCCCATAATTTTTATTTAAATATATAAATTGAAAATTTGAGAATAATACAATGAATCCACTCCATAATATGTAAAGCGATTTTCTAATTGAAAAGAGTGTGCATAATCCCAAAATTAATAAAAAATGAAAGACAACATGAATCGAGCCTATATAAATGCAAAAGCTTAAGAATATTCCCAACTCCGTTGCTCTCTTTAAATTATTGTAATGACTTTCTTTGTCTTTTATAAACCAACGATAAATTAAATAAAATAATATTGGCGCCAACCAGTAAGATAAATCAACCAAATTTCCTGAACAAATATGGCCGACAATAAACCCGTTAAATGAAACAAACATCGTAATAATTACTGTGGGGACAATACTTAACTTAAATTCTCGTATCCAAAATATAAGTCCTGCCATCGCAATCCAATAAACTAACAAAACATGAATTGTAATAAATTGTCCTAATGAAAGAAATGCTAATAAGAATTGATGTGGAGAAAAAAAAGTATGAGGCCTTGCAAAATATCTAACCCCCCAAATATATGGCTCGGGAATTCCCAAAGATTGCAACAATGCTTCGCTCTGATAAAAGCTTGCATGGTACGGAAGTTTTCCCTGTCTCAGGGATTGTGCCAAAACATCAAACCATTGATGAAAAAATGCCCAATCTTGAGCATCATAATTAGGACCGCCATAATTTAATAAGAAAATCCAATGGAATGTACCAAAAAGAGTAATTAAAATTAGCGCTAGATATGAGTGGTTTTTTTTATAATCTTGATTTAATTGCATCATGCCGAATTAAAATATTACTTATTTAAACTTGTATGACAACTTTAAATTATGTAGTTTAATATGAATCATCATGCGCTTGAATTCTTCAAAAATTAATATTTTATTAATCATTCTGATTTTTAATCTGCTGGGATGTAAAAATAAAAAATTAACAATTTATTCTTCACTACCGAGAGATCAATTCAACATACCGACTGATTCGCTGGCCAAAAAGTACAATATTAATCATTTAAAGGTAATTCAGGATTATGCCGACTCTATCGAACATCGCTTAATGCAATCTCTTAAAAAAAATGATGATACCCCATTGCTACTGATTACTGAAAATTGGCTTTTTCTCGAAAAACTTTCACGCGAAAATCAGCTCGTCGATTTATCTACCCAGCCAACATTTTCAAAATATCTAAGTGATCATAAGTATTTTTTACCCATTGCCTCTGATCAATATTCATTTTTCACATCTAAAAGCAGTGCAAACACTGAACCCATTGATCTTAAAACTCTACTAGAACGTCACAAAGGTAAAATCGCAATTGCGAATCCAATTTATTCACCATCACTTTTTATTAGTCTTTTATCGTTAAATTTAACCCAAAACGAGCCAACCCTTGATTGGTTAAAAAGTTATCAGATTTCAATCGCACAAGATGAAAGTTATTTATTAACAAATATTGCAAATTCCAATTGCACTTTATTTTTACTTAAAAACAGTTCTTCAAATAAATATAAGGAACAACTTTCACCCATTCAATTCAAGCAAAAAAACCAATATCAATTTTCAATTCCGTACTTTATCGCAATTCTAAACAAGCAAACTCAACACGAGCTAGACTTTTCATTTGATCTACTCAATACCATTCTTTCGTCAGATGAATCCCTTAACCCTCCTCAGGCAAATCCGTTTAAATTTAATCATTCAATTTGCGCCGCTGGATATAATGACTGTCGCTCTGCATTTAATAAAAATTTTAGCGAAGCACTTTGGAAGCCCCATATATTTAACTTCAATAAATCTTCAAATAATTATTGCCTAACTCCAGTACCGAAAGCACTCTCTGTTGACTCGCAACGCTAATAATGCAATATATTTAGAGTAATTTTTTATGAGCTTATCAAAAATGCCAAAACTTTGCTTTGTACGCATACCCACACTAGTCGATGCTACGGCATCAACCGCTCCTATCTGCCCTCCCATCGGCATGGCATATTTAAAAGCTATTTCAAAAAAATACACAAATGACATCACGGTAGTCGATGCAATCGGAAACCATCCTCATATGAAAAAGTTAGAATTCGATGGTCGCCAGCAAATGATCATTGGAGAAAATTTCGAAGAAATTACCGCACAAGTTCCAGCAAACACAGATATTATGTTAGTTTCAATTATGTTTTCTCAAGATTGGCCATTTGCGATGCATCTGTTACCAATACATAGAGAAAAAGCACCCCATGCAATCATCGTTGCAGGCGGTGAACACATTTCGGCAGTTCCTGAATACAGTTTAAAGTCAGCACCTGCATTAGACATTTGCGTTCTTGGCGAAGGCGAAGAAACTCTTGAGGAAATATTACGAAAATTTACCGAAGAAAAATCTCTCGAAAATATTCCAGGCACTTGTTTTAAACAAAAAGACGGAACCATT
The DNA here is from genome assembly GCA_964589335.1 of uncultured Bacteriovoracaceae bacterium. GTDB lineage: Bacteria > Bdellovibrionota > UBA1018 > UBA1018 > UBA923 > CAZPTV01. The sequence goes on along the minus strand of CAZPTV010000146.1, from coordinate 870 downwards.
GTACGCTACCTTCCAAGAGAACGAATTGGCTCTATCGATCAAATTCCATGGCCAGATTGGACGGGATTTCCGCTTGAAAATTATCTTTCTGGTGGTCATGGCTTTGGCGTTAACTTAGGAAGAACAATGCCCATCGTAGCCACACGAGGGTGCCCATACCAATGTACCTTTTGCTCAAATGCTCAAATGTGGACTACAGCATGGAAGCCCAGAGCGCCTGAAGATGTTTTGAATGAAATCAAAACATATATGAAACTATACAAAGCAACTAATTTTGATTTTTATGATCTCACTGCTGTCGTTAAACGTGAGTGGATATTAAAATTTGCAAATTTACTGATTACTGAAAAATTAAATATTACTTGGCAATTGCCTAGCGGTACACGTTCTGAAGCAATTGATCGTGATGTTGCAAAAGCTCTATTTGAATCTGGTTGTCGTAACCTTTCGTATGCACCAGAATCCGGCTCATACGAAGTTTTAACCATGATTAAAAAACGAGTGCAATTGCCGAGAATGTTGCAATCGATGCGGGATTGCATTTCGCAAGGATTGAGCATTAAAGCTAATATTATCTGTGGTTTTCCCGATGAAAAACCGAAACATTTGATTGATACTTATAAATTTATCTTAAAAATGGCTTGGGTCGGCGTTGACGATATGTCGATCAACCAATTCAGTCCTTACCCCGGGAGTGAATTGTTTGAATCGCTGGTAAACAATGGCATTGTAAAGATGGATGACGAATATTTTAAAAGTTTATCCTATTATAGCAGCATGTCTCATGCCCACTCCTATAGTAAGAACCTAACGAGCAAACAAATTATTATTTTTAAATTTATTGGAACAGCATCTTTTTATTTCTTAAGT
>CAZPTV010000145.1:0-5351 GCA_964589335.1 uncultured Bacteriovoracaceae bacterium | reverse complement strand
AAAGTGTTACCTATGTCTTCGGAATAAACTGTTACCCATGTGTCCGGAATGGACCCCCTCAATAAAAAACCCGCCCCCTTTTGTGAGGGCGGGTTTTTGTATTTCGTAAATTGGTTGCGGGGGCTGGATTTGAACCAACGACCTTTGGGTTATGAGCCCAACGAGCTACCGGGCTGCTCCACCCCGCGATAGTAACTTTTCCGTAAAGGAGTCTCTATATACACAGAGAGCACAACGCACGTCAACCAAAACAAAAAAAAATCACTGCAAATGAGTCATGAAAAAAATAGAAATTAAACCCAATGCGTTGCGCAAAGTATAAAAGTAACTATCTAAAATTTATAAATAATTTCTATGGCCTTAAGAACCAGTTTTCTAATTCAGACTTATCGCTTTTTCTTATAAAAAGTCGGCGCTCTGGCTCGATTCCCATTAATATTTGAAATACATCTGTCAAAATCGGACGCGAAGAATAATATCCATGCCCTAATCCTAGCAAACCTGGAGAATCAATATCACTCACATTCACGACATCAATTCCTGAAAACTTATGACAAGCACCAAGACGTTTTGTTTTATTGACTCGCTCAGAAGCATCCATTGCACGATCATGTACCGAACAATACAAAGTAATATGAGAAGAAATTTTCTTTAAATCTTCTGCGATATCATCAAATTGTTTTGCATCAAAATCTGGCGCATTTAAAATTAATTCTTTAATCATTGGTTTTTGAATGTCTTGATATGCAAGTTTTAAAGCAGGAAGTACAACTTGATGCCCCATTGAATGAACAACAAGATAGATGGGTTGATCTGTGCTTTCGGATATCATTTTTAAAAAATTTCTAAAAATCTCAACACTCTCAGCAGCAGCTCTTCGATTTAGTTCATAAGTAACATTCACTAAGGCACTGCTGATTAACCCGTTTGCAGATCCAGCAGGCCAACTGAATAAAACGACACGTCCTGGAAATTTAAGATCATATGCAATTTGTGCGGCTCGGTTTACTGCGTCTGTAAATCGTACATTGAATCCATGAACAAAAACTAAAATTCCGCTAGGCCCTGCTTGTTTGAAAAAATCTTTAGTTTGTTCTTCGGTCATTGAAAAGTGTTGCGTAGGTAAGAAATACGAATGTGGATCAGCAGATGAATCCATATTCGAATCAATCGATCCAACTGGATGAAGTTTGGGTGTATTAATTTTGCACAAACCATACGAAACAGTTTGACCTGGTTTTATTGAGAAATCTTTCTCAGTGCATCCGCCTTGTTCAGTCATTCTTTCGCGATTTGTAGTGTAGATGACATCGACCTCTTGAGTGTCCACAATGGGAGCAGAAATTGGCACCTCTCTTTTTTGAATTTCAGAGGGAGGGGGAAGAGGGAGCGCTACTTCTTTATGTGCACACGATGAAAGAAATAAGATCAAAAAAATTAATTTAAAAAATATCATGTTCAAAATTATCTATCATCTTTGAAAAAAGTGAGTAAAAAAACAACGCAACATCGCGGCAAAGGACTAGTAAAATTTTGCTGTCTTGTGCTATCTCGGATAAGATCATTATTATGAAAGTTGATGAAAATGTTCAGCGAATTCGCGCGACTTTAATTTCTCTTATTTCTGGAATCGTCATTCTTGTAATTAAGTTCATTGCTTGGAGGCTCACAAACTCAAGTGCATTAAAATCTGACGCTTATGAAAGCACTGTAAATGTTGTTTCTGCTGCCTTTGCGCTTGGGGCAATTATTTTTGCAGGCAAACCCGCAGACGAAGACCATCCGTATGGTCACGGAAAAATAGAAAACTTTTCTGCCGCATTCGAAGGTGGACTTATTTCACTAGCTAGTCTTTTGATTTTATACGAAGGCGTTATGTCGATAATTTTAGGAAATACTTTAAAAAGTTTAGATTCAGGTATTTTACTAAATTTATTTGCAGGTTTTTTAAATGGATTACTTGGCTGGTTTTTAATTCGTAATGGAAAAAAATTAAAATCTCATGCAATCGAAGCGGATGGCCACCATGTAATGAGTGATTTTATTACATCTATCGCTGTAGCAGTTGGGGTTGGTGTTGTTTGGTTAACGGGTTGGAAAATATTAGATTCAATTATAGCAATTGCAGTTGGTTTGTGGCTTGCGGTTGTTGGGTTTAAGTTGGTAAAAAAATCTTCGTCGGCTTTATTGGATATTGAAGACCCAGATACTGTAAAAAAAATAGTTGATACGATAAATAAAAATCATCCAGATGAAATTATTACAATTCATGGTCTGCGAACTTTTCGTTCCGGTAGACTGACTCATGTCGATGTTCATATTGTAGTGCCAGAATATTTATCTATTCGAGATGCACATGATCATGTAGAGTTATTCGGAAAAATGATTCTTAATAAATCTGATTTAGAAGGTGAGTTTCATTCGCATATCGATCCATGCAGAAAACTATTTTGTGAGAATTGTTCTGTAAAAGACTGTAAAATTAGAGTAAAAAATTTTTTAGAAAAACCGAGGTTAACAGTTAAAGGTGCGATAACTCCCGACCCCGATGAAGACATTTTATCTTCCGTTTGAAGGGTAGCCATACATTGTTACGCCTGTAACGCTTCCCCCGCCATCATTATATGCACAAGTGGTCAAGGTGCCGTGTCCCTGATAGGTGCCGAAATTTGGAGTATATAAACAATCTTCATTTGATTCACAAAGACCATTATCATTACCAATGCTATCTCCCATAACTTCAATGGCATTTGCTAAATGTTCTATACTTGTAAACCATGTTCCTCCTCCACCAGTGCAAGCTCCTTGAGTTATGCTTACTCCGTCAGAGCATGCAGCGGTAGTCCGAAGTTTAGTTGTTCCTTTGACTTCAGAGGGGCATCCGCCGTCTGTATTTGGAAATAAATAATTTCCGCTACCATCATCCGAGTGATTCAAATTAATTCCATCACCAGAACGATTTGTAATATCACTCGATGTAAGAAGTGAAAGATCATAAGTCGTACATAATGAAACTCCTGAGCAAATGCCAGGAGAATTAAATCCCCATGCCCTAAAGAAGTTTTCAAAACTTATCCATTCAGTAATTCCACCGAATGGGGTTCCACCTGGTTGAACTTCAGAATTAATAGAATCTATGCCAACGCTTTGGACAAAGCTATCTAATACATGTGTGCCGGTTACTAGATTTGCATCAGAAGTTCCATTGTTTGCGCAAGTTAAATTATCAAGTCCACTGTCAATACCCGCTCCAACTGAGCAATTGGTGTTTGGAAATAATAAATTACCAGTAAACTTATTATAGTTTGAACTTAGATCTATACTCCAAAAATTATTAGTCATATTACTAAAAGCAATTTGTGAAAGCGTGTTATAATTGGTACTTAGCTTGATTGGTCCACTATCACCGCGTACAATCGCAGCATTGTGAACAATAGTTCCATGAGCATTTCCTTGTAGATTAAATACTTCAGCGCTTCCATTCATTGAAGTAATTGCACTAAATATATTTGAATAACTCGGTCCATTAGATAAATCGTATTGGTATCCATTCGTATTTAAGTGTGTATTTTGTGAAAAAATATTGAAATCGTTTGTTATGGCTACGTCATTATTTAGATTATTTGAAAAATTAATTTTATATAATTTATTCTGAATTCCTTGAATAGTGATCGGAGTAGAATTGTTTGTGTAATACGAATCATGTATAGAATTTTCATTACCCAGTATATTTAAAGCTACGCCAGTTCCTGAGGGATTTGAATTATAAATGTTTACATTATTTAATTCATTCGCATTTGATGCGATAGATATCATGTCAAAGTTCAATTGTATTTGTGTAGGTGATGTCAAATTTATATTTTGAAGTAAGTTTGCCCCACTAGTTATGTCAAGTTCAATATGCTTGCGAGTAACGTCTGTCATAGTGATATTTTTAATTAAACTAGAAGTTGTATTTGTATATATAATGCCATGTCGATTGCTGCCGTCTAATGTTAGGCCATCTAAAGTAATAGAGTTTGAATTTATCAATGATATTGCAACAGCCGATTGTGTTATGGAAATATTTCTTAGTTTAGAAAAAAATGTATCGGCAAGTAAGACTGTAAAATCACCATTATTACCTTGTATTGTAGCTTCAATATATAGAAATTTAAATGTATCTGAAAATACTACACAACTATCTATTGCTCCTACGGTTCCAGTTGTTGCATCACAATTTGGAGGACCTATTAAATTTAAAGTAGAACCAGATTTAACTAGAACAGCAATTCCATCTGCTTGTATGCTGTAGCCATCAGTATTTGTGTTTCTATCTGCCACATAAATTGAATTTGCAGAATTTAATACTTCAACACCTGTTCCCCCGTTATCAACTAGATTTAAAACAGTATTTGACCACCAAATTGAATCTGAAGATTCAATTGGACATGTTGGACAACCTGTTAAAGTCACTTTGTTACTGTTGAATTTAGTAGAATCAAGAATTAGATTATCAAGAGATTTATTTGTTTTTAAAGTTCCAGTAAATGTAGCTAAGCCGCTTACCACAGAGCATGTCCAGTCCATCCAACCGTTATGATCAGTCATTGCTAATCCTGAGCACGAAGACTCAAGAGTAGTTACCTTTCTTTTTTCGCCTGCATGCAAGCAAGCGGTGTAAGATCCTTCATTCCCAACACAATCTGCTGAATCATCGGACTTAACATAGTCGTTCCATTTATCGGTACCGTGATTGTAATATTGCGAGACTGAAATTTCATAAGGAACTAATGCAGCGGAAGTAGATGAAGAAATTGATGATGATTTTGTTCGATTGCGATTAAAATGAGGTGAGCATGCTGAAATAAAATTCAGCATGAAAAAAAGTAAAAATAAATGAATAACTACCGCATACGTTCCGCGCATTTATAAAAATCCCACCAGTCTCTATTATATTTAACGCGCCGCAAGACATAAAGTGTTTAGTTAAATAATTTCTAGTAGATAGCTTTTGGCTCGTTAGTACGTTTATGACTAGGTAAAATATGCCTGTGTCATCGTTGCCCGTACCGAGCAAGTGTGAATTCCTATAAAATTAAGGCAGATAGGAGTCTTTTCACATGGAAGTGAACTCACTCACAAATGAGTATAATCGTGACATCGAAGCACTTCGTCGTCGTTTACAAGAACGCGAAGAAGACCAGCAACGTGAAATTGATGAGCTACGCCGTTCACAAAAAGAAAAAATTGAAGATTTAGAAGAACAACACAGTGAAACGGTTAAAAAGAATAAAGAAAAAAACGATGCTGAAGTAGAAAGTGCGATTCGAGAATCTAGAGAACGCACGAATGAAGCGTCTGATCGTTAT
>CAZPTV010000144.1:0-5382 GCA_964589335.1 uncultured Bacteriovoracaceae bacterium | reverse complement strand
CCATTGTTTAAAGGTTGGTTCTGATTTGGGTTCGCTTGAGTTGCAGCGCTGATCAATGCTCCCGTGGAAACGCTTGCAACCATTGACGCTACATGGGTCTGTGAAGATTTATCCATTAACCCTGTTGCAATTACTGTTACTTTAACATCATCATTTAAATTTTCATCAATGACTGTACCAAAAATAATTTCTGCATTTTCATCAGCAGCTTCTTCGATTAACGATGCGGCAGCGTTTACTTCATGAAGACCTAAATTAGAGCTACCAGTAATGTTAATAATAATTCCTGTTGCGCCATCGATCGTTACATCTTCGAGTAATGGAGACGAAATAGCTTTTTTAGCAGCTTCAACGGCTCTATTTTCACCGGTGGCAACACCGATACCCATTAACGCAAGACCTTTATTTGCCATAATTGTCTTAACATCTGCAAAGTCTGAGTTTACCAAACCTGTGTGATTAATTAAATCAGAAATGCCTTGAACTGCATTGAGCAATACTTCCTCTGCTTTTTTAAATGCATCAATCATAGATAAAGTAGTATCACTAATACTCAAAAGTCTATTATTTGGAATTGTAATCAAACTATCGACTGCATTTCTTAGGTTTGTTAATCCAGAATCAGCTTGCTTGATTCGTTTTTTTCCTTCGAATTGAAATGGTTTTGTGACAACACCGACTGTCAGTGCACCAACTTCTTTTGCGATTTTTGCAATAATCGGCGCAGCACCTGTTCCGGTACCTCCGCCCATGCCTGCGGTTACGAAAACCATATCAGCACCAGCTAATATGTCTGAAATTTTTGCATAATCTTCTAAGGCGGCTTGTCTTCCAATTTCTGGATTACTCCCTGCACCCAATCCTTTTGTTAATTCGCTTCCAAGTTGAATTTTTATACTTGCAAGTGACGCATCCAGAGCCTGCTTGTCCGTATTTGCAGCAATGAACTCAACACCCGTGAGTCCCATTTTGATCATTGTATTGACGGCGTTTCCACCGCTTCCACCTACCCCAATGACTTTAATCTTAGCACCTGTTAACGTTTTGTTTTCTTCAGCAAATTCGAACATTCCGTGTTCCTCCAGTTAAAATAAATCTTTGATCCAGCCCTTCATCGAAGTCACAACCTTATCATATGATTCAGTTGAGAAACGAAGACTTGGAATTTTACTTGTCGGACGCAATCCGTGTTTTTTTACTGCGTACTTTAATAATCCGACACCTGTTGCAAATTTTGGTGATGATACAACATAACTGAGTCCACCCACACCGTAAGGAACACCCCGCTTTACAGGCATATCAAAGATAAACTCTGCAAGTTCTGGAATTCCTTCCATCATCGGAGTCCCCCCAGTAAGAACAACCCCACTTGCAACTAAATCCTGCAAACCGCTTTTTTGTAATTCCTTATGAATAAGCGAAAATAGCTCTTCTAATCGTGGCTCAATGATTTCTGCTAGTAATTTACGAGGAACTGTTCTTGCTTTTCGTCCACCAACCCCAGGCACATCGATCGTTTCACTCTCGCTTACCAGCGATGCCATTGCACAGCCGTAACGTAATTTAATTTTTTCTGCTTCATGCTGTGGTGTTCGTAGTCCAACTGCAATGTCGTTTGTAATATGATTCCCACCAATCGCTAAAACAGCTGTATGAGCAAGTGAGCCTTGAGAAAATGTTGCAATGCTAGCTGTTCCACCGCCCACATCAACAAGCATTACACCCAATTCAAGTTCATCATTACTCAACACTGCCTCTGCAGAAGCAATCGGTTCGAGAATTAATTCTTCAACTTGCAATCCGGCTTTATTACAAGATTTAATAATATTTTGAGCACTTGATACTGCGCAAGTTACAATATGCACTTTTGCTTCAAGACGGACTCCACTCATTCCAACAGGTTCTTTAATTCCATCTTGATCATCGATAATAAACTCTTGCGGAATGACATGTAATATTTCTCGATCTTGAGGAATTGCAACCGCTTTGGCTGCTGAAATTACTCTTTGTACATCTTGTGCTGTAATTTCTTTATCCTTAATTGCAACGACACCATGTGAGTTTAGTGAGCTGATATGCGCGCCCGCAATGCCTACATAGGCTCGATCAATCACACAACCGGCCATCAGCTCTGCTTCTTTTACAGCTTTTTTTATACTCTCAACTGTACTTTCAATATTGATAACGACACCTTTTCGCAAACCTTGCGATGGATGTGTACCAATTCCAATGATGTCAATTCCGTCTTCTGAAATTTCGCCGACGATTGCGCTAATTTTTGTTGTACCGATGTCGAGACCGACAACGATATTTTTTTTCAATTCCTTTTTTGAATTCAGTTTTGGATTCCGAATCATAATTTTCCCACTCCTTTGGGATGACTGCATATTCAAAAAAATCTACAGACTACAACATCCAATGTTGATTACATGAAGTAATTTTATTGCACTTCATGCCTATGTCAAAAAATTCTACAAACGTTTTCCAACATTTACAACTATTTTCTGCCCCGCACGCAAATCGATCCTTGAAACTAAGATATTGTTTTTGATTAGGTATTGAATTGTTTTCTGTAGCCGACCAAAAAGCTTATCTTTTTCAAGTGGCAAATTTTTATCCATAAGTCGCTCTTGATCTGGAAAGATTATTTGTACCTTAAGCGTCTGAATTGAATACTTAAATTGAAGTAGCGCAAAAATATCCTGACCGACTTTATTGATTTCATGAATCTGTATTTTTTGTATCAAACCTTCAGTGGCACAGATTTTTTCAAAGTTTTTTAGCCAATTTAAAGCACTTTCAAGTGAATCGAATCCACTCAAAAAAGGGATATCCAGTGGGTAAGAGTTTCCTCCTTCGACTGGTGAAATCCATTTTCCTTCGGTCGAAACAATCCATGGTCGGTTGTTTTTAGTTGCGATTGCCTTGGCTTGGTAAACCTTATATTGAACGGCTAAACCCATCGAGAGATGTTTTTGAATCTGAATAGACTGTATATAAGGAATTTTGAGTATTCGATTTTCCAAATCATCGAGATTAATTTCAAAAAGTGGATCACCTTTTTTTAACTGACTCATTTTCCACAAATAGTCAGAATTTATTTTAAAGCTTAAATTTGAACTTCCTTGCTCAGTCCATTCAATATTTAAAAGTTTAAACCTAGTTAAAAATTTTTTTGCAAATTGATCCTGTAATTTTGACGGAATTCCAGCATGTTCTGAAAGCGCAGCGGCAACTATTAGCGTGGTTACAATGCCCATGATCAAACCACGTTTAGATTTTTTTAAGATGACCCTCTCGGTTTTTTGTTCCATCCTATTTCATGTTACACTACATTCTACATTTTGCACATTTTCATCTTTAAGGGAGCATCCATGTATCAGGCTTTAATCATTACTTTGTTTATTAGTTTTCTTTCAGCATCTTGTGCGCACAAAAAAGAAGCAGAAAAAAGCTTATTTGCTAAAGAAGAAAACTTAGAATGGTTCGGCAATATTCCTGTAAAAAGATTGCAATTACATAATGGGCTAAAAGTCGTCATTTTAGAAAATCATTCAGCACCTACTTTTTCTTACCAAACTTGGTTTAATGTTGGGTCAATGGATGAAGACCCTGAACGCACAGGCCTAGCCCATCTTTTTGAACACATGATGTTTAAAGCAACAAAAAATTATAAAGATGGCGAATTTGATAAAATACTCGAATCAGCAGGTGCTGAGGGTGAAAATGCTTTCACCAATCGAGATTATACTGCCTATATTCAAAGCATGCCAGTTTCGTCTAAAAACAATAACCTAGATTTGATTATGAAAATGGAATCAGACCGAATGGTCAATCTAATTGTAGACAAAGATGTTCTCGACAAAGAAAGAGAGGTTGTTCAAAACGAAAGAAGATTTAGAAATGAAAACAATCCGGACGGCAAACTATTTGAACAACTCTATGAAACTGCTTACCATAGACACACCTACCACTGGCCCGTTATTGGTTATGAAAATCATTTAGCGATCACAAGCGTTGAAGATTGCATGCAATTTTATAAAAACTTTTATGCACCAAATAATGCTACGGTTGTGATTGTTGGCGATGTAAATACAGAGGAAGTAAAAAAAACACTTCTTAAATATTACGACGAACTTCCCTCTTCACCTGTTAACAGAAGAGAAATCTTAGTTGAACCCCCTCAAGAAAAAGAAAGAAAAGTAACACTCAAATTAAAAACAGAAGTTGAAAAACTAGTCATTGCTTACCGAATGCCTGAGGTACAACATCCTGATTTTGCAACTTTTGAATTGATCGCAAACATCTTAAGTAATGGAAGATCTTCAAGACTATACAATAAACTTGTTGATACAGGCATTGCGACAGATATCGACACTGATATTAGCGACCATAAAAACCCAGGTTTATTTATGTTTTGGGTTAATCTTCAAAAAGGCAGAAAAGCAGATGAAGCGTTAAAAGTTATAGATCATGAAGTAAAACTTATGACTTCAGGAAAGATTTCCAACGAAGAAATGATCCGTTCACTCGCGCAAATGCGTTACGAAACTTTTGATGGTCTCACAAGTAACGAACGTAAAGCTCACTTTATTGGAAATTACGAAACCGTAGCAAACAATTTTCAATATGGAGTCCAATTGGTTAATTTTATGAAAAATATTAAAAAAGAAGAAGTGATTCGGGTTACGGGGCATTATTTTCGACCCGAATTAAGAACAATTCTCATCGGGGTATCTGATATTGAAAAATCTAATCAAAGGAATAAAAAATGAAATCATTATTTATTTTTATAGTATTTGTATTTTATAATCATGCCCATGCACTCTATACTCCTGCTAAAATTGAGTTTGAAGAAGACAAGTCAGTTCCTTTAGTTTTTTTAAATATTATTTCAGACGTTGGAACCGCCCAAGACCCTCAAAACAAACTTGGATTAGCGCAAGTTGCTAGCCAAATGCTCTTAAGAGGAACTCAGGTACGGTCAAAAAAAGATTTCTTTAAAGAAGTAGACTTATTAGGTGCGCATATCAATATCGACGTTAGAAGCGAAGGGGTTGTGCTCCGTTGTTCGGTATTGTCCGAAAATATAAAAAAATTCTTAGATTTAGTTGAAGAACTACTCACCAGACCTAAATTTACTTCGGAAGAATTAACTAAAGTTAAAAAGGAAATCGAAAGTAGCTTTATTGAACAAATGGGGAATGATCAATCGCTCGCCTCATATAATTTTTTAAGATTTTTCTATGGAAATCATCCTTACGGAAATCCAACATCAGGAACACCCAAAACATTAAAAAACATTACTTCTAAAGACGTAATTCAATTTTATTCAGAACACTTTGGCAAAAACACACTGACTGCCTTTGGCTCTGGTGACAC
>CAZPTV010000143.1:0-5406 GCA_964589335.1 uncultured Bacteriovoracaceae bacterium | reverse complement strand
ATGTGATTTTTCCGAATGGTAAAAAGTTAATTATATTAGCCAAAGGTCGATTGGTTAACTTGGGATGTGGTACAGGTCATCCAAGTTATGTAATGTCTTCGTCATTTGCTAATCAAACGATTGCGCAAATTGAATTGTTTAATCATCCAGACAAATATCCACTAGGTGTGCATGTTTTACCAAAGCACTTGGATGAAAAAGTTGCGCGACTGCAACTGAAAAAACTGAATGCAGAACTAACAGTACTGCGTGATGATCAAGCTCAATATATTGGAGTACCTGTAGAAGGCCCTTATAAATCAAACCACTATCGTTATTAATGCATTAATTATGGAAGGCTAGAACAACGAAAGCTAGATTCGATAATTTTATTATCTGCATTTAGTTCAAACTCAAGTATCGTTTGTCCGCACTCGTAATCTCTACCATCAAAGCAGTCTGAGAAGGAGAGATGGCAAAGTGTGATTTCATTATCGATTTCTTTTTCTTCGCATGCTGAGTTAGGAATATTTTTAAATTCTGGACCGGTCATTTTTTTATAGATATTAATGAATGCGCCTACGGTAGTGTCTTTTGTTTCAAGTTCACAGCGCCAATTTTCTTGAGAAATTCTAAAATTTGAATGGGCTTCAAGATCGGTCATTGAGATTGGAGTGCTTTGAAATTCAAGTATATTTGATTTTTGCTTAGAATTTATATCTAAATTCTTTCTCATGAAATATATACCTATGAATAGAATCAATGCTAAAATAAGAACGATATATTTTTTCATTTATAAATTATATTTAATTTTTTTCTTATTAGTTAATTAAAAACTTGTTAAAAGATATTTAATTGAGTAGTCATGTTTTTTTTTAATTTCAATTTATCTTTATATTTGCTTCACTTTTGTGCATACCAAGCACGAATCAGAAAAGACTGAAAAAACTGAATGGGTATTTTAAAGCCATTTGCAGTAAACAATCTTTCAACTTCTTTAGGTTCCAAAATAGATAAGTGCTCCTTCATCATTTGAGGTAGGCTTTGAATTTTTTCTTCAGGAGTATTATTTCTTCGAAGCATTGATTTCCACTTTTCCATGGTGTCTTGAAATATATTTGATGAAAGATCAAAACTCATTTCGGCATTGATAAAATATCCATTTGGCTTAAGGCGTTTAGCAATACCAGAAAAAATATTATGTCTATCTGAACCATCTTTTGAAGTGTGATGACCAACGAGTATGCAAAGCGCTGCATCGAAGTCAGAGGTATGAGGAAGATCTTGTACATATCCATGAATCAAATTACAGCGTTCAAGTAAATTAAGTTTTTGTAATTTGTTTTTACATACCGCTAACATGGAGTCCGAAGGGTCGACGGCAACAAATGTGAAGGCAGGGAAGGTCTCTGCTAGCTCAATGATCTCAGTTCCTGTGCCAACTCCAACGCAGATTATTTTAGATGTAGGTGGCAGCTCGTTTAATATGGCCTTCATCAAGTAAAATAGATTTTCAAATATTGGAGCCATGAAATCGTTGTGATGATCATATTTCTTAGCGGCATGTTTATCAAATCCTGGATGTGAGTGGTTGTTCATGGCAGCTCCATTGTAATTTCAATTTTCATTTTCTAAAATGCACAGTTAACCTTTTACAGAATCCCGTCAACCCTGAGTATAGAAACAATTGTCCATCTTTATATATTACTAAAAGTTAAAGCAATTCTTCTCTCATAATATATCCAAGAACATCTTGTCTGACGATTTCTTTATCTAAACTAATGAGTGAAGGTATAAAATTTTGTAAAGTTAAAATCTTACCATTTTCATAAGTAAAATATTGGTCGGCAACATTCTCGTCGCGTTCATTTAAAACAATTAATCTTTTTTTGCTATTCGATTTTCCAATGCAAGATCCGGCAATGATTTCTTTAAAATTCATGCAATCCAAATCAGCATTAAAATTAAAATCAGAAGTTAAGTCATGTTCGCTAAAATCAAAACTTGCATCACGAGGAACAATCATTCTTGCATAGCTATGTAGTAGATAAAAGTTATGATTAACTTTTGGAAAACTCTCAATATGGATTAATTGATTTAAAAAATTCACTAAATTATCTATGATTGTCATATCTCCAGGTAAGCCTGCTTCAAAAGTAATGGCAGGACATATCTTTGAAAGTACTGCAGAAAGTGCTGTATGCGGTTCTTTGAAATACACAGTTATATTTGAGATAAATCTAGCGTATTCAATTGTATTTCGATCTTTTGAATTAATTGCAACATAAGGTGGATTTCGACCAGAACTATTATGGATGTCAATCATACAAAATAGTTTATTATTTTGTATATACTCTAGAATCTGTTTAGCACGTTCTGCTTCTTTCCCGCCTAAACCTGTCCAAATTCGATTATAATCAGATTGACCTTCTAGTAGACGATGTCCGGTGCGAGCAGCACTGACATTTCCGAGAAGTATAATAACATCCCGTTCAAGTGGTTGCAGCTGATTATGTTGTAAAAATTTTTGTAATGCTAAAAAACCTGAAGTTTCGTTTCCATGTAATAAAGTAGAAATGAATAGTGCTTCAGGTTTTGAGCCTTTAATATGAAATAGTGACAAATCTTCTGCAAACTGATGAATTTGAGAACAGGAACATTTTAATAGTGAATCTGGAAAGATACTAATAGGTTTCATTTAGACTTTCCAATCTATAACTGCAGTTCCAGATTTTTGATTTTCAATATATTGTTTTGTCATTTCCTGAAAATCAGATCCATGGGTGTCGATAAATGATTTCTGCCAGGCAGCACCGTTCCAGCCAGTGCGAATTCGTGTTTTAATAATATGTTGGATATAATAATTAATTTCTTTTTGAGAAATTCCTAAATATTGTAACCCAATCTCAGCTTGTGGTAAAAGAATATCGTGCAATAGGGTTTGAACATTAGTGGTTCCATTGACCCAATGAATATCTGCTTTCAATCCAAACTGAGCACATTTATAGAAATTTTTAATAGCAAGATGAAAAGGAATTGATTTTTCAAAATTTTCATCTGATTTCAAGTAATAAAATAGCAGTCCAGTATAAAATGCAGTATTTGCAACAGTATCGATACAGCTAGGGCCAGCGCTGAATGAACGTTGTTCCAATCGAATATGTGGTTCTTCTTTATTGTTTGTGCCGATGATGGGTCTAACCCATCTCCATACTTGTCCATTTAAGAACTTTAGGTGTCTTAGTTTTTCAGGGATATCATCAAACTCAACCGGTAAAATTACCTGATGTTTTGAAAGATTTTCTTCGAAACATTCCAAGATGCTTTTTTTTATATATCCATCACCAAACGTTACAGGCTGTAATCCAGCGCCTCGGGTTGAATCAGGTAATTGAAGACTTTGTTCGAATACAGGAATCCTGCTTTCATCCCAGAGTTTCTTTCCGTATAAAAATGGTGAATTTGCAAAAAGTGCAGTACAAGGTGCACTTAAGTTTAAAGAAATATTATAAGCACGAACGGCATCCTTAGGTTTGACTTGATGATGCACTTGAAGCGAAGTGGTTGCTGCTTCTGTCATAATATTGTCTCTTAAAAGAATCATTTCATCTTTTCTTGATAATTCTAAGTGCACCGGTTTTCCTTGCCTTAATTCCATCATTTTCTTTGCTAGCGCAAAATAGCGATTCCTGGGTGTCATGGTATTTAAATTTAAATCATCGTCTCGAAGTGTTGGTAAGATTCCAATCCAGAGGGGATGTAATTGCATTTCGTTAGTAGTCTTTCTAACTTTGCGTTCTAAGCTTTCAATGTCAGATTGCATTTGAGAAAAACAATTTGGATTATATGAGTAAACATCGCCATTAATTTCAAGGTTAAATTTTGCTAATTCGGGTACCACTTGTGAATCATGAATTCGAGATAGAAACTCTTCGTTCTTCATCGCTGGCCGATAGTCTAAATCTACTAAACACCCCTCGAGTTCATAGCCAAAATGTTGGTCATTTACTTCGAGTGTATTTTCTTTTAACCATTGCTCTAAAATCTTTGTTTCTTTAACTACAGATTTACGAAAGCGAGCTAGATCACCAGACTCTGAAAGCAATTTTGAAATCTCTTCACCCATGAACGTATCTTTATCAGATTCAATTTCATTTTTTAAGTATTCAAAAAAATATTACTGAGTAATCAATGTGTTCAGCGTTGATGCTTTCTAAAATAACTTACGCAACACGCCTAAAAATCCTTTAGGTTCTTTACTTTCAAGAAGAATTTGCAGTTCACCGTTATCAAAGTAGATGCCTATTAAGTGAATGGTTGTATAAATGCATATGACTATAATCGGTGAGGTGTTCATTTTGTTTCTAACTATCCAAATAGTTCTCGTATTTTATCTTTTCTAAATTTAAATATCTTCTGAATATCTTTTAAAATAAGGAAGGATGCCAGATTTCCTCCGAACCCAGCAAGAGGCAAACGATAAATCACTATGTCTGTGAGTAGCGTTCCATTTTTTAAATCTGAAAATGTATGTGTATGATCCCATTTTTTATAAGGCCCTTTAAGTTGTACGTCCCTAAATTGATTCTCGGGATTCCAGTCGTAAATCTTAGATCTCCATTTTACCGGTACTCCATGAATATTTAGTTTGTAGTCGATTTCTGTGCCAGACTGAATTTCATCTGTAGATTTTCTTAATACATGGAAATTAAGAAATGACGGCGTGAGAGTTTCTAAGTTCTTAACATCAGAAAAAAAAGAAAAAATAGATTTTCTAGGATGAGAAACCCATTGAAAGGACTGAAAAAGTCTGTCATGACGATTCGTTTTCCAAGCAAAAAGGTTCTTGAAAGCATGATCTAGTGTTTGAAATTGGAATTTAAAATTCTGAGATTCGAGAGCTTCGGGTTTCACTTTTTGGCTTGATAGTAGAATTTGCGACATTTCTCCCATTGCTAAGGTCAATGCAAACTTGGGAACCGGGACAAAAGTCCCGACTTTTAAATGTTTTGCTAACGTATTGGTGAACTCATGATTAGTAACTGGTTCAGGAGCAACAGCATTGTAAGGGCCTTGAAAATTCGAGTCTTCGATTGCGCGCAAAAAAATGTTTACTAAATCTTTGATGTGTATCCAACTCATCCATTGATTACCGCTGGAGAGTTTTGCCCCTAGGCCTTTTTCAAATAGGGGAAGCATCTTTGTCAGAGCTCCACCAATATTAGATAATACAATTCCTGTGCGTATGATGACAATCCGTCCGGGAGCCTTCTGTGCTTCTAATTCCCAATCCATACAAAGCGAACCCAAGAAGTCATTTGAGGAAGGCGAACTCTCAGAAAATATTTTATTTCCTCCTTCACCTTAGTAGCCAATTGCTGAAGTTGACACAAAGGTCTTTATTTCCGGCTTATATTATTTCATTTT
>CAZPTV010000142.1:0-5423 GCA_964589335.1 uncultured Bacteriovoracaceae bacterium | reverse complement strand
CAGTAACCACTTCTTCTACGTGTTTTGACTTCGCAGAAGTAAACACCTTGGTAAGTTCTGGAATCACTGCTCCAGCGATTGTTCCGCAGCTTATGATGGTAGATAATTTCCACCACAATCCACTTCCCATACTTTCTAATAATTCATAACTGATCCAGTAAGTGACAGCCATAGAAACGACTGAAGTTAACCAAACTAACATCGTTAATGGTGCTTCAAAGTCAAAATGATCTTTGGTTGCAAACATTGCCTTCGAAATTGCATTATTAATTAAATATGAAGCAATCGAAGTAATGACCATTAATATTCTCATTGCAAATATCCAAACGATCAAAGTTGATTGAATCTCTGGATTTGAAAGAGTGAGTTTACCATCTGCACCCATCGTCATTCCAGCCGCTAGAACGATGAAACTAATTAATGCAACGCCTGTTACACCATAAGTTTCGAAGCCATCCGCTGTAGGTCCAACAGAGTCACCGGCATTATCTCCAACACAATCTGCAATAACACCTGGATTTCGTGCATCGTCTTCTTTGATATTGAAAACAATTTTCATTAAGTCTGAACCAATGTCTGCGATTTTTGTAAAAATACCACCGCAAATTCTAAGTGCCGAAGCGCCTAAAGATTCACCGATTGCAAATCCAATAAAACATGAACCTGCATTTTCACGAGATACAAATAATAGAATAAAAAGCATCATTAATAATTCGACGCAAATTAAAAGTACGCCAATACTCATTCCAGCTTTCAATGGAATTTCCATAACTGAATATGGTTTTGCTTTTAAAGATGCAAAAGCAGTACGACTATTTGCATAAGTATTGATTCTGATACCGAACCAAGCAACTCCTACTGATCCTAAAATTCCAAGCACAGACCAGAGTAAAATTTGAGCAACTCGACCTGCTTCAAAATGCTCTAAAACACCGAAGTAATAAACGATACAAGCGCCAATAAAAACTTCTAGGATTACAAGTAATTTACCTTGTTGAAAAAGGTAAGTCTTACAAGTTTCATAAATCAATGAAGAGATATCCAACATTGATTTATGCGCAGGAAGTGCTTTGATTTTCACGAATTCATAAATTCCGAAAATCATGCCTAGTAGCACTACGAAAATGCCTCCTGTCAAAATTTGGTTACCCGAATAAGTTCCACCAAAAAGTGTAAATGTATTAGTAAGCTCGGGAATTTTTAAATCAGCTTCACTCGCCCAACCCATTACTGGGAGCCCGAGAACAGTCAAAGTTAGTAAAAGGGATCTAATCAAGTTTTTCATTACTCGCATCCTTATCAATTAAATGGTTTATTTACCTGACTTTTGTAATGAAGTATCCGCTTATTGTCAAAATGAAAAACGTTAAAATGCCATCAGTTATCTTACTTAACGCGTGGCGACTTCGAGAAAAAGTAGATATACTCTTACTCCTATATATTAAAGACAACACGAATAGCATGGAGAGCACGTGAAAATGAAAAAAATTCTTATAAAATCAATTCTTACACTTTTCTTTTTTAGTTTCATTTCAAGATATGAACTAAACGCAGCTACTTTGTCTTGTTCAGTGATTCCACCAATTTTACAAGCCTACCTTGCTCATCATGTAAATTTTAAAAAGTTAGAACCTGAACTTGAAACCAGAACGATTGATCAATTTATTAATCGCTTAGATCCATCAAAATTATATTTTTTAGAATCTGATGTTGCTGAAATTAAAAATTCAATGAAGGGTGTCTTTAAAAAAATTGGCTATGATTGTGCGTCAATCATGAAAGCACAAGAAACCTTATCCAAGAGAGTTGAAGAAAGTTTACAATTTGCTCGAACAAACCTAGGAAGTGATTTTAAATTTTCTGATGATGTTGAAATTGTGATCGATCCTAAATTAAGAAACTGGCCAAGCTCAGAAAAAGTACAAAAAGAATTTATTTCTAAATTTATACAATTTCAAATGTCGAATTATATCGCAACTGACATGAAGATGGAGCAAGCAAAAAAACAACTGATTCATCGATACGAACTCAATGTTGACCGTCAAAAGAAATTAATAACAAAAGATGTCGATGATTTGCTAGGTATTTTTGTTGATTCATTTGCGACTTCATTAGATGCACACTCAGGTTTTTTAGGAAAAGATGCCCTGGAAGACTTTGACATTTCTATGAAGCTATCTCTCGAAGGCATTGGTGCAGCACTAACTTGGGATGATGGCTATACTGTAGTCGATAATTTAATTCCTGGAGGTTCTGCAGAAAAATCAGGTGAAGTACTGCCTAAAGATAAAATCATTGCCGTTGCTCAAGGTGAAAAACAATTTGAAAACGTAATTGATATGCCCTTACGTGATGTTGTTAGAATGATTCGAGGAGAAAAAGGTACAACGGTACGACTCACTCTATTGCGCCAATCAGGTGAAGATACTAAACGTGTGATCGTTTCGCTGAAAAGGGACAAAATTAAACTTGAAGATGAGGCTGCAAAGCTTACTTTTAAAACTGTGAAAGATCATTCAAAGAATTTAAAAATTGCAATCATAGATCTACCTTCTTTTTATGGAGACATGTCAAAGCAAGTTCGATCATGTTATGATGACATGAAGAAGTTAGTCATCAAAGCAAGTCAAGAAAAAGCAGACGGACTCATTATTGATCTATCAAAAAATGGTGGCGGATTGCTTTCAGAAGCTGTTCGAATTGGTGGGCTGTTTATTAAAAAAGGAAATATCGTTGCAACTCAAGATTCAAAAGACTCTGTTGATATGCTCGCCGATGAGGATGAGGACACTGAATGGTCTGGACCTTTAATTATTCTAACAAGCAGACTTTCAGCGAGTGCCTCAGAAATTGTGTCGGGTGCATTGAAAGATTATAATCGAGCTTTGATTGTTGGTAGTGATCATACTTTTGGTAAAGGGACCGTTCAAGCAATGATGAACTTACCTGCTTCATTAGGTGCTGTAAAAGTAACAACAGGAATGTTTTTTGTTCCTGGCGGAGCATCTACACAAAACAAAGGTGTCACTGCTGACATAGAGTTGCCGAGTGTTTTTTCAACGAAAGACCTCGGAGAATCAAGCTTAGATTATGCTTTACCTCCAAAGTCGATTACAAAATTTACAAGTTCAGAAGCTAATGACACTAAAGTGGGTAAACGATGGACTCCGATAGCACAATCAATGACTGAAAAATTAAAAGGATTATCAGCTGCCAGAGTTGAAAAAGATGCTGAATTTAAAAAAATAAAAACAGAACTAGCAGAGATTGAGAGTAATAAAAATAGTATTAAACTTTCAAAGCTCTTGAAAAAACAAAAAGAAGACAACGCTAAAGAAAATAAAGATAAAAAGATTGCTAAAAAAGGACGAGGACGCCGTCAAACAGATGAAGAATACTTAAAAGTTCCTCATATCAATGAAGCTGTTAATATTATGACGGATATGATTCGACTCACTTCTTCAAGTGCACAAACCGCAGCGAACTAAGAGAGCGAAATGGAAACAATCCTTAAAAGAATTGAAAAAGACACTAAAACTAGATTTGAAAAAAACAATCATATCCTTTCTTTTACGGATTATTTAAAATTAGTTGAATCAAATCCTCGCGTTCATTTAAGAGGATCTGCTCAATACATCATAGATACGTTTGATCACTTTGGTAAAAGCGGAAATCGATTTCGCTTATTTGATATGGAATTTAACGATACAAAATACAAAGTGGTTGATCAAAATAATGTAGCACAAGCAATTTATACAACATTACAAGGTTTTGCACGTGAAGGAATTAATAATAAGCTCATCCTACTGCATGGACCAAACGGATCTGCAAAATCAAGTATTGTAAATTGTATCACACATGCAATGGAAACCTATTCACATACACCCGATGGTTGCTTGTTTAGATTCAATTGGATTTTTCCAATTGATAAAATCGTTAAAGGCTCATTGGGATTAGGTTCAAGAACCGCATCCGAAGAAAAAATTGATTCTTTTGCATTACTACCGGATGATGAGATCGCCGCAAAAGTGCCCTGCGAACTAAAAGATCATCCACTTTTATTAATTCCTCTCGAAGATCGAAATGAATTTTTGTCAGACATCACAAAATCTAAACCTAAAATCTTTTTACCAGAATACTTAACTAAAGGTTCGCTATCCCATAAATCGAATCAAATATTTCAGGCGCTTTTAACGACATACAAGGGGGATTTAAAAAAACTTTATCGACATATTCAAGTCGAACGTTTTTATATTTCAAAAAGATACAGAGCGGGCGCAGTTACAATCGAACCTCAAATGCATGTCGATGCAAGCTCTCGTCAAATAACCATGGATAGAAATATTTCATCTCTGCCTGCTTCACTTCAAGGCTTATCGCTTTATGAAGTATCCGGCGATTTGATCGATGCTAATCGAGGTGTCTTAGAATATGCAGATATATTAAAACGTCCTGTGGATACATTTAAGTACTTGCTGATCACATGCGAGACAAGCACAGTAAATCTAGGAACGTGTATCGCTTTATTTGATACTGTTATGATGGGCACAACCAATGAACTGCAATTAGATGCGTTCAAAGAATTTCCTGACTTTGTATCGTTTAAGGCTCGTATTGAATTAATTCGAGTTCCCTATTTGCTCTCATACACTGAAGAAAAGAAAATTTACGATCTCATTATTGGTAAAATTGCAGGAAATAAATTTGTTACTCCACATACAACGTTTGTAGCAGCACTTTGGGCGGTGTTAACTAGACTTAAACAAGCAGACCCAACTCATTACGTCTCACCTATTACTCATGCGATTTCAGAATTAAAACCAATTGAAAAAGCACGATTATACGACTCCGAAACCATTCCTTCTTATTTAAATGCAGAAGAACGCAAACATTTAAAAGCTGTCATTCGTAAAATGCGAGAAGAATACTCTTCAGTGCCCTATTATGAAGGAAGAATGGGAGCCTCCGCTAGAGAAATAAAGGCAATCCTATATGAGGCAGCAGCGAATTCAGAATCCAGAACCTTGGGACCTCTTGAAGTATTTGTAGAACTTGAAAATTTTGTACGAAAAACTTCTGAACATGAGTTCTTAAGACAAGACATTAAAGATGGTTACCATGATTGCGCACGAATGATTGATGTCGTTAAAGATGAATATGTTACGATTATTGACCGAGAAGTGCGTGAGTCAATGGGGCTAATTCAATACACGCAATATGAAGAGTTTTTGAAAAAATATATTATTCACGTTTCACATCTAATTAAAAAAGAAAAAATCAGAAATTCAATTACTGGAAAAAGTGAAAGCCCGGATCAATCTTTAATTGAGGAATTTGAAAAAATAATTGGCGCACCTTCAATCAGCACTGAACGTGACAGCTTTAGAAATAATATCATTTCAACCATTGGAGCCTATTCTTTA
>CAZPTV010000141.1:0-5437 GCA_964589335.1 uncultured Bacteriovoracaceae bacterium | reverse complement strand
TGGTGTAAGTACAGGTGCTGGAAAAGCAACAACAACAAATATGACAGACAATGCTAATCCTGTTTGTATTGGTGCCTATGGCTGCAGTTCTCAGATGTTTAATGGTTCTATTGATGAAGTTGCAATTTTTAATAGCGAACTAACAGGAGCTGAAATTTTAGCGCAATATCAAGCAGGTGCCGCTTCTTTTTGTCGTAGTAACGGTCCATTAATTAATAATTTATGGCATCATATAGCGGGAATTTTTAATGGGTCAAACGACACTTTAAGTCTTTTTGTAAATGGAGTAAGTCAGTGCTCTGTTGCAAATGCTGCAGGAATCACGCTTGAAGGAAGCTCTAGTAATTTAACATTAGGAACAGATACAAGCGGAACGAACGCATTTTCTGGTTCAGTCGGAGAACTTAGAACTTATTCAACAGGAACCTCAACAGAGGTAAGTACGAACTTTACTGAAACGAAAACGAAATATTCTGAATATTTACCATTAGAAAATTTAGTTTTATGGCTAAAGGCAGACTCTATAAAAAATGCAACAAACGGAATGGCCATATCGCTTTGGGAAGATTCAAGTGGAAATGGGAATCCTGCATTTCAAACCACAGCTGGATATAGACCGACCTATCAATCTACTGGCTTAAATTCACTACCTACAGTTGTATTTGATGGAACAGATGATTTCTTTACGGTCTGGACAACTAACTTTCCAACAGGAAGTACAGCGAGAAGTTTTTTTGCTGTTTATAAAGCAGTCAATACTACGTCTCGAACAGCATTATTTAGTTACGGAACAGGCGCAAATGGTCAGTACTATGCAGTAGAAGTTAATAGTTACAATGGTGGAACTTCAAGTGGTGACATTGGGCTTGGTTTTTGGGCTGATGGATATGAAAGCTCTAATGCTGGAACAAATCCAGTAACAGCCGGAACCGCTTCAATATTTTCGTTGATCTACACAGGCGGAACACCACTATCTACTTCTTTAATAAATTTATGGGCAAATGGCACATTATTAACCACAGAGCTTATGGATGCAGTTGCTGGTGGTGTTACTATTAATACACAATCGGGTAACGGAAGAATTGGAACCCGCTCCTCATCACCGATATACGGGGCAGGCAGTTTATCAGAACTATTATTTTATTCAGGGGCACTTAATACTTCTGATCGTCAACGCGTAGAACGCTATTTAGGAACAAAATACGGGATTACAGTGCCATAGACTAGGAAATAAAATCCATTAACCGAATATATTTGTACGATATTTATAAAGAAAATTTGCATAATTCCGAAAAAGACACAAGAGAGAGAAACAAATGATGAAATATATATTAATGTTTATTTTGATTGCGATAAGCGGTTGTGCGACTTTCTCACCTAATCGTTTTGAAGCTAAGTTAAATCAAGACTCCACAGTACAAAAAGCTGGGGGAGAATCTCATGAAATAAAACGCGGAGAAACCGTAGTTCTTGGAGAAAAACCAACATTAATACAAGCACCAGGGTATGTAGGCGTACTTGTATTACCTTCAAGTGATTATAAAGGATTAATCGATATCGATTTAAAACCAGTAAAAAGTTATGGAGGAGAGGCGTTTAATAGAAAATTTAATCAAAGTGTAAATGAAGTCATTTCAGAAATTAATGAAATTCAATTGCTTGTAGCAAAAAGTAAACCACAAGAAGCCTTAGATCGAGCATTACTATTACAAACAAAATATCCACAATTAACTTATATTCAACTTTTAAAAGCGAGCGCATTTGTAATGTTACATGAAGAGAAAAAAGCATTACAAGCACTTGAAATAGCAATCAAAGATTTTCCAGAGAATAAACAAGTTCAAGAGTTATATGTAAAACTAGGTGGAAAGCGTTCAATTGCCTCCGAAAAAAAGAAGGGGGATTTAAGTGAATAGTTTAAAATTAGGTTTTCTAGGAATGATTGCAGTAATCGTAATGGCCATTTCTGGTGGAAATGTTAAGGCATTATTAAATGTGCATTCCATGATTATCGTTGTTCTGGGAACTGTTTGCGTTTTTGCAATTGCATCACCATTTAAATCGATTAAATCTGTTATGCGTGCACTTCGATCAATGAAAAGAATTGAAAAAGAAGATTTTAGCATTGATCAAGCTTTAATTGGACTTTCTAAATCAAAAGCAAACACAGACGTAAAAGATTCTCATCCTTTAATCGAATATGCATTTACATTATGGGAGCAGGGTGTGGATCACGATACAACAAGCGAACTTCTCACTCAAAAACTAGAAGAGTTAAACGCCGACTCGAAAGACGTTGTCATTACTTTAAAAAACTTAGCAAAATATCCACCCGCACTAGGAATGACAGGAACGGTTATCGGGATGGTATCATTATTTTCTAATTTAAATGCTGAAAACAGAGCAAACATTGGTCCAAATATCGCCTTTGCAATGACCGCAACATTTTACGGATTAATTTTAGCGAACGCATTGATTATGCCACTCGCGGATCGATTGCTTGTATCTCACCAAGTAAAATTAAAAATAAATGAAAAAGTATATCGTATTATCATGCTTATCCATGAAGATAAGCCAAAAACTTTAATTGAGGACGAAGTCAATGCAAAAGCCGCTTAGTCGACCTAGACAAGCAGGAGAATTGGAAACCGAAGATTCATTGGAATTTCTTTGGGCCGTATCTTATTCAGACATGCTACTTGTCTTGATGAGTTTTTTCGTTCTTTATTTCTCGGTAAATGACAATGTAAAAAATGAAGTATTAGATCAAATTACATTAGCAATGAAAGACAATATTCAAGCGCACGATATCGTTTCAAAAGACCTAAAGAATGCAGTTATTAGTGGCAAAGTAGGTGCTGGAAATAATATAATGTCGGGTGGCACCGTTGCATCACAAGTTGCGGCAATAGAGGAAGCAAAGAAAACTTTCAACATTATGATCGGTGAAATTAATGATGAAAATTTTAAAGTATCTAGTAATTCCTCAATAGAAAGAGGCATTACGATAGAACTACCAGATCAAATGTTTGGTAAGGCAAAGTATAAAGTGAATAAGAAACACAGACAAATGTTAACAAAGTTTTATAATCTTATCGAAAAGCATAAAGATAAAATTATTATTACGGTTATCGGGCACACGGATAGTAGTAAACTCGTAACACTAGATCCTGAGGTTGCAGCATCAAATATGGGCTTATCAACTTTACGTGCGGTTAGTTCAGCAAATTATTTAAATCAGTTAGGTCTATCGAATGACTCGGTAGAGGTTAAGGGAGTGGGAGATAGTATAAGAAATACTAGATCGATAAGCTTTCACATTCAAATGAAGGGTTCACCATGATGAAGATAGTTCTATCCATTTTGGTAATGGTAACGGTTTTATTACAAAATTTATTTGCAGGCACTGAATTCTATCAACTAGAACAAAGTATAGAAAATAAAATTCGACCTATTGTTCAAAGATACGATGAAAATGCACTTGTTTTTGTTAAGGCAACAAAACGAGTAGATAATGTTGATCTACCAGGAACTGCCGTTACATTGAGAAACCATCAAATTGAATCTGAAAAAGAAGAGATGCCATTTTCAAAATTAGAAATACGAATTTTAACAAAAGAAGGAAAAATTCCTGATTCAGTTAAGTTAATGGTAGAAAGAACGCTATCAGAGTTAAGGGTAAAACCAAATTTAATAGAAGAAAAATTACCAAGCGAATTATCTAGCACAAAAGCAATAGAAGTAAAAGGAAGTGGGATTGAATCTACATCTGGTTCAACAGACTTTCTTAAAACTGTTCTAATTCCAATTGCTTTAGGCTCTGTTGCAATTTTTATTATATTTAATTTCATCAATTCATTTGTAGGCAGGAAACATAGCTCTAAACTTCTAGAAAGATTTGAAAATAGTTTTAAGGAAGTGGTTTCAAGCTTGAGTGAAAACGGTGGAGAGAGAAAAACTGAAAAATTAGAACCCGTTGAAATTCAAAATTCAAATAAACATAATAATAATAAAAATGAGAAATCATTAATTGCAGAACTTCCATTAAATGGGTTTGAAACATTATTTATAGATTGCTATTGGTCGCATTGTGACGATTACGCAGCTCACGTATGGATTGAAGCAACCAATGATCAGAAAAAACATATTTTAAACATGCACCCATTACTGAAAGATTATATTCGTTATATCAGTCGCATAGAGCCAATGGATCGTGGATATGCATCTGATTCACATTATCTTGCAGCAATTGACATTAATCACTTAAACAATGAAGCACTTACTGAACTGGTTAAAAAAGAGCCTGCGCTATTTAAAATTATATCCAATATGCGAAAAGAAAATCTAAATTTATCAATTGAAGAGCAAATAGCATTAAGCAAAGTTACGTCAATTCAAAAAAACCAAATAGATTTTAAAAAAATTTCAGAGTCTAAAAAAAGATCAATCGAAATCAGAGATATGGTAATTATTCGAAATTTAAATGAAGAAGATGAGATTGTTAAGAGAGGAAAGCTTTCGATTGATGAAATGGCTTTAATTCCAACACTTGGTTGGTTAAATTTATTAGAGACTCCAAAATTGCAAGAAATCCTGCAAAAATTTAATGCACGCGATCTTGCTACTGCATGGGTTGGACCGGAGTCCGTTCTCGAGTCATTAGCTAAAACATTACCCGAGAAAAAACTAAAACTTTTAAAAGATTATAGTGCTGTTGTAAAACCCAATAGGTATTCTCCCGTTTTTAGAAAGCTTCATGAACTAGCAATTGAAGCACTAAAAAGCAAAGAATTAAATTCGGATAAAAATGACAAAGACGCTTTGGCAGCATAAATTCATTGTTTTATTGTTCTTAATATTTTTACCTTACATTAGCTATGCTGAGGATATGGAAGTTTCAGAAAAAGAAATTCCTCAGAAAACTAGAATAAACCTTACATCAGGCTATAGTGTCATTTCACGCTCATCTGGCGGTACAAATTTGAATTCTATACATTTAGTTGGTGGATTTCAGTATGCATTAGTAAAAAAAATCGGATTAATGGGTGGTATTAAGCAGGGAATATCAATGAATGGATTTTCAAATCTTTATACTGAGTTTGAAGTCGGCGGAGTTTATGCAATAACAGGAAGCTTGTTTAAAAATTCAAAAGTTACAAACATTGATGGTAAAGATGTAGCAAGTTCTAGCGGATATTATGAAGGTGGTTTTCGAGTTGAATTAGGAATTGCACAATACAATTTTAGCGGCAGAGCATCTTCGGTTCCGTATAGTGGTTTTTCTGCGGGTTTGTCGTATGACTTTCAATCATCATCAAGTGTGATTTGTGGAGTTAGTCTTCGAGAAGATATGTTAACGAATAATACTTCAAGTATTCAGTCTATGCAGATGTCGATAAGATTTGGATTTTTCTTAGATTAAATATTTATTAATGAT
>CAZPTV010000140.1:0-5458 GCA_964589335.1 uncultured Bacteriovoracaceae bacterium | reverse complement strand
ATATCACCGAGAAAATCAGATCGGACTGAACGTCTTTTTTTGTGTTTATTTTGATAATGATTTTCGCATTGCTAAGCGACCAATGCCATTATATGCCGCTGATTTATAAGCTTCTGACAACGTCGGATAATTAAAAACGGTATCGATAAAGAAATCAATTTTAACACCCATTCTGACTCCCATTAATCCTGCAACAATTACTTCACTTGCTCGTTCACAAACAATATGTGCGCCAATTAACACTCGTGTATTTGCATCAAATACTAACTTTAAAATACCACCCATTTCGCCCATGATTTCAGCTCGAGCATTATCAATAAAACGAGCGATTCCAACTTCAACATCTATTCCTTTTGCTTTTGCACTTTCTTCGGATTCGCCGACAACCGAGACCTCTGGTATCGTATAAATTCCGACCGGAAGATGCTCTGGTAAGCGTTTTATATAAGGCTGTTTGAAAGCATGGCACATTGAGAGTCGCCCCTGATCCATACTCGTCGATGCAAGTGCAGGAAATCCAATTACATCTCCAGCAGCATAAATGTGTGGAACTTCAGTTTGATAATTTTCATTAACTTTCAAAGCCCCTCTTTTATCAGCAGTTAATCCCACATTTTCGAGGCCTAAATTTTTTGTATTTCCATTTCTACCAGCAGTGACTAACAGCGCTTCTGCAGAAAGTGCTTCACCATTAGAGAGCTTTACACTGACGTTGTTTGTTGTTTTTCTATAGGTATCAACATTATGTCCTAAATGAAATCGCACACCTAATTTTCCCATTTCTACCATTAATGTTTTTGCGATTTCTCTGTCTAAAAATCCTAACAAATCTGTTCGACCGTCTACCAGATAAACTTCAACACCAAGAGCAGCAAAAATAGACGAATATTCTGCGCCAATAACTCCACCACCAACAACGATTAACGATTTTGGAATTCGCTCTAAATCTAAAACCGTATCAGAATCCCACAAAATCTTTTTATCAAACGGTATTCCTGGAGGATGATTTGGAATAGAGCCCGTTGCTATGAGAAAAAAATCTGCACTCAATATTTTTTCAATCTCATTATTTGAATTTAAAATATGCACCGTATGCGGATCTACAAATTTTGCCATTCCACTGATGTAGTCAATTCCGTGTTTTGTGATCGCTCGATGAAACCGTTCGTGATCCGAGCGAATGACCATTGCATTTTTGTGTAATAAATCTTTTGCGGTCACTGTTTCATTCAACTCAAATCGAATAGAACTCAAACCACGTGATGCCAAACCAGAAAGATGCAATACAGACTCACGAAATGTTTTTGAAGGAAGCGTTCCAGTATTGGAACATGCCCCACCCGGATTGATCTCTTTTTCGATCAGTGCAACTTTTTTTCCAAAGTCCGCCGCCTTTACTGCTCCACGTTCGCCCGCGGGGCCAGCACCAATTACAACAACATCATAGTGTTCAGGTTTGATCGAAGTCAAAGAATCCTCTTTGTTCTATTTTATGATTTCTATGAAAAATAATAACGCTTATTTAGGCTGAAAGCGTTCTGGAGCGGAATTTTGTGCCTCTTCAGTTAATAACGCAGCTGCATGAATACGCTGAATAGTCGGAAAGTCAGATAGATTCATATCATTTCGAAGTGCGTTGTAACATTGAGGTATCAAACATATATCTGCGGCGGTTATGGAATCTCCAAAAGAATACTTACCTGCTCGTTTTGACGCCCATTTTTCATAAGCACTCAAACCTCTGCCGATAAAATACTGGCACCACTTTTTTCTTTCCTCTGGAACTTTTGAATAAAAATCAAGTACTGGCAAATTTTGGATCGGTTGTGTGCCAGAGTTAATCATTTCACAAAGTATTCGAATTTGAGTTCGATCAATTGCATTTCCAGGAAATAATTTTTGGTTCGGATGTAATTCGTCCAATAGTTCCATGATCGCCATCGATTCAATGAGCATTGTATTTTGATAAAACAGAGCGGGCACATGTCCAAATGGATTTCTCGAACGGTGTGGCTCATCTTCGCTTTCAGAAGAAATCAAATCAACATGAACATACTTAACTTTAATTTTCTTAAGTTCAAGAGCCCAACGAACTCGCCAAGAACAACTTGATCTCCAGTAATGATAAAGTGTATTTTCCATTCGTTAATAGTCTGTTTCGCAAACAATAGTATTTTTTAATTCACCGAGAGCTTCAACTTTTAATACCATTTCGTCACCCGGCTTGAGCCATAAATTATCTGTAATTTTTGAGCCATTCAACTCGAGAAAGCATCCCGTTCCTACGGTACCAGAGCCAATGACATCTCCCGGATATAACGTTACACCATAACTTGCTCTTTCAATAATTTGTGCGAATGTCCAGTCCATTTGATTTACATTTCCATCGGAATATTGTTTTCCATTTAAATGCGCCGTCATTCGTGCATCTAGAATTTCTCCCTTAGGAGATGGTCTTAATCTTCCGCTTTCTTTCAACTCGTCACGACTCACCAAATAGGGTCCAATTGTTGTGGAAAAATCTTTCCCTTTTGCAGGACCAAGATTTAGTTTCATTTCTTCCATTTGAAGTGCTCGAGCACTCCAATCATTCATTATCGTATATCCCCAAATATATTCATCGGCATTTGAAGCTTTAATATTTTTTCCAACTTTTGAAATGACGATTGCTACCTCAAGTTCAAAATCTAATTTTTCAAGATGTTTTTTCTGTACCATTACTTTTCCAGGTCCAGAAACCGCTTGATGATTCGTGAAATAGAAAACTGGAAATTGATCAAACTCTGGAATCATTTCTAAACCACGATTTCTCCTTGCTGTAAAAACATGCTGACGGAATGCATACCCATCACGCATTGAAGTCGGCCTTGGAATCGGTGCCATTAATTCTACTTCTGATAGCGAAAGACCTTGTAAGGCATTTTTTTGAAATAATTCTTTTGATTTTTGATGATTGACTTCAGAGTTGGATAAAAAATCTAACGCGCTTTTAAATGGCAATTCAAAAACTCTATGTTCGTCAGTACATCCAAAATATTCATGCCCATGATAAAGATATGTGACATATTTCATTGCTTCCCACCTTTTTGAATAATAAATTAAATTGCACGAATACAAAAATACAACAAGGTTAAAATTATGGACTGGTTATTACTTAGAGGATTATTACGCGAACAGCGACACTGGGGTGATTTTACAAAGAATTTCGAGTCTTCGATTCACAGCGCTAAAGTCCATTGTCTTGACCTACCAGGAATTGGCACAGAGTCTTTTAAGCAATCTCCAAATAAAATCAGAGAAATAATGGAAGATATTCGTTCTCGTTGGCACTCAATCGGAAATAATAAACCGATAAATATTTTCTCAGTTTCGCTTGGGGGCATGATTGCGATGGAATGGCTGAGATATCATCCTGATGAAATTTCAAAACTAGTTGTTGTATGCTCTAGCGCCCGAAACCTAAGTAATCCGCTTGAACGTTTTAAAATAAAAAATCTACTACATTTTCCAAAATATTTTACTACAAACGATACGCTGAAGAGAGAAAAAACTATCTTAACTATGACATTAAATCGTTTTAACGAAGAACAAATAAACGCAATTGCAGAAAAAAATAAGCAATTTGCGTTACCTGTAAAAAAATTTAGGCAAACAGGAACCCGACAAATGTTTGCAGGTTCTAAATTTAAAATTGCAGATTCATTAAAAGCACATGCTTCAAAGTTTTTAATATTAGGATCTGAGGGAGATAAACTAGTTGCACCTCAATGCTCTCAAAAGATAGGTGCCTTTTTAAACGTAAAGGTCGTAATGCATCCTTGGGCAGGACACGACTTACCCTTAAATGACCCGAATTGGGTTTTAAATGAAATTAAAATTTGGCTGAACCAACAACCAAAGTAACAAGAATAACTACAATCCAGATGAAATCTTCTTTTCTTGGAGATAAAACTTTCATTATATTTCTCATTACGCACTTCCCTTCGAAAAACGCAGGAATGTCTTAAGCAGTTATCGTGCCCATATTTTTCTCTAATAATATCAATATTTTGACGCGAGCATTCTGTATAATGTCAATTCATATGTATAATTCAAATACATGCTTATTGAGAATCATTCTCAATTAGAGTATTATGGATCGATGATATCAAAATTTAAGAAAATATTACTGTATGCACATCTAACGTTGGTGTTTATATTTTTCATTTTTCCAACCTTTTCTGAAAGCAATGATGCGAAAGAAACAGAAAGTCGCACCCTTGTTCATCTTCTTGATTATCTTGCAAAAGATTACGGAGGAGCGGTTCAAAATGGGAAGATTATTTCTAAATTAGAATATGATGAACAATTAGAATTTGCTGAAAAATGCTTACAACTGACTCAGCAATTAAATGAAACCGCAATCATAGAAAAAACAAAGTTACTCTCAAAAAATATCCGTGATTTAAAGAATGAAAAAACAATCGAAACACTTGCTCGTGAAATTCAAAAAGATATCTTAGCATTTACAAAAATAAAAACATATCCCAGTGCTTGGCCTAAAATTAGTAATGGAAAAAATCTCTATTCTAAAAGCTGTGCGAGTTGCCATGGCGAAGACGGTAAAGCATCAAATGCACTTGCATCTACATTAAATCCAAAACCGATTAGCTTTTTTGACGACATCGTTATGTCAAAACTCACAGCATTTCAGGCATACAATTCGATTCGCCTTGGAATTCCTGGAACTGCAATGGGCCCTAATCCGACACTTACTGATAATGAAATCTGGGATTTAGCCTTTTATATAATGTCTTTAAGACATGGGGAAAAAGCACACTCCACACCACTACAATTTGAAAACGCATTAGAAAAAGTTTCCTCTCTTACAGACCAAGAGCTAGCAAAGGATGGCGATGTAACCAACGCTCGATTGTTTGAATCTGAAAATGAGTCAGACGATCGTTACTTACAATTTGTTATTGGTATGATTCAAGACTCTAAAGATGACTTCAACAAGGGTAATCGCAATTCAGCAAAAGATAAGGCTTTACGAGCGTATCTTGAAGGTATCGAACCCATTGAGTCCAAGATCAAAGCTTCAAGTATTGTTCTCAAAGATGAAATCGAAGAAGCCATGATAAATTATCGTGCTGCCATTGAAAGTGGCACGAAAGAAAACGTAGAAGCAGCTTTTTCAAAAGTACTCGCTACCATTGATAAAATTAAAATACTATTCAACGAAACAACCACCTCGCCTTGGATAATTTTTTCGCTAACTGCAGGAATTTTATTAAGAGAAGGATTCGAAGCTGCATTATTATTGATTGCCCTACTCGGAGTGATCCGTGCAACAAACAATAAAAGGGCGGCATTTTTTGTGCATTTGGGATGGTTCAGCGCTGTGCTAGTTGGAATTATTACTTGGTTTTTTTCAGGATGGCTTACAAATATTAGCGGCGTACAAAGAGAACTGATG
>CAZPTV010000139.1:0-5559 GCA_964589335.1 uncultured Bacteriovoracaceae bacterium | reverse complement strand
CAGCTTGTATTCGATTCCAAAACCATTATTAGATCGTATGGAAGTTATTACAATTAGTGGTTATACAGATCTTGAAAAAATGGCAATCGCTCGAAAATACTTACTACCTAAGCAAATAACCGAAAACGGAATGGTGCCCAAGCAAATTGAAGTTACGGATAAGGCACTTTGGACCGTGATTCACAATTATGTAAAAGAAGCAGGAGTTCGTAATACCGAGCGTGTGATCGGAACCGTTTGTAGAAAAGTTGCACGTCAAATTGTATTGAGACGTGAAAATAAAAAACCTGAAAAAGTAATCAAGGTAACTAGTCATTTGCTCGAAAAATTTCTAGGACCAGCTAAATATACTCAAACCAAAGCAGAAGAAAAAAATGAAATTGGTTTGGTTAACGGGCTAGCTTGGACCGAGGTTGGCGGAGACATGCTTCAAATTGAAGTCACGTTGTTTCCAGGAAAAGGCAAAGTGACGATCACTGGTAAGCTTGGTGAAGTCATGCAAGAGTCTGCACAAGCAGCGCTTTCATATGTTCGATCAAGAAGTGATCGTTTAGGGCTAGCTCCTGATTTCTTTGAAAAGATAGATCTGCACATACATGTTCCAGAAGGATCAATTCCAAAAGATGGTCCATCTGCTGGAATCACGATGGCAACTTCAATTGCTTCTGCGATTTTGAAATTACCTGTTAAGAAAAATGTTGCAATGACAGGTGAAATTACACTTCGTGGCCGTGTACTGCAAATCGGTGGTTTAAAAGAAAAGTTATTGGCAGCTAAGCTTGGAAATATTGATACAGTTTTGATTCCAAAGCAAAACGCACCTGATTTGAAGAAAATTCCAAAAGAAATTACAAAAGGCATGAAAATTATCCCTGTTGAAAATGCAGATGATGTTTTGCGCTATGCCTTGGAAATGGCTGACCCAGATAATTTCTTGAAATCTAAGGTGGTTTCGGCTGATGTCGCTCCAGCAACAACAAATAACCCACCGAGTAATCCCGTATCTGCTGCGAGCGAAGGTGGCTCTGTTGCTCATTGATTAAATAAAAAAAGACTGCTAGAACACTAGCTCCATTATTATGGTGCGGGCGTTTAGCTCAGCGGTAGAGCAGGGTCCTTACAAGGCCAAGGTCGGGAGTTCAATCCTCTCAACGCCCACCATGTTTTTCTTTTGATAATCTTCACAATACTTCGTCATATTTTTTTCACTTCGTCGGCAGCCTAATTGGCTAGCCTCCACGTTCAAAAAAATATTCCTCGTCTTGTTCGATTCTCAAAAGAAAAACTAGGGTTGAAGGCGGAGCAATCGGCACAAATGTCCATATTGATAGTTAGCATTACCTTGATTAATATAATATGAGGAGAAATTATGAATATTTTAAAAATATTGGTATTTGGATTGGCGATCTCGACTAGTGCTTTTGCAGCGAGCACAGATATCTTATGCGTATCAGCGAACTACGAAGTCAAAATAAGTCATATTGGTGAAGATATAAGTGTCAATTACGCAATTAATAAAGAATGGAATGAAGGCGCTGATGTAGCTCTTGGACAATCCTATATGAGTGATCGTATAATTACAATTTCTCTGGCAGTCGATGGGCAAGACAATAAAATCGAAATTAATGCTTCAAAAAATAAAGCAGGAATCTTTACGGGAAAACTGTATTTTGGAGAAAAAATACAGAATGTGTCTTGTACGCTAACGAATAATATTAATAACTCAGTTGTTTCTGAAAATAATTTAAAAATTATCGATGGACCATCGAATAATAAGCATAAAACAATTCACCCTGCAGTTTCGACTAAAGTAAAATAATTATTTGAATAGACTCAAGTTATTGAGCTTAATTTCGGCCCATGCGCCATTCACAATTAGAAATAAGAAAAAAAGAGATATTTTCATCATTGTAAAAAAATAACATCAAGAGAAGAGATTTTATAGTTAGTTGTTAGCTTGTGAAGAAATGAGAAAGCAGCACTGAAAACTCAACATTAAACAAACCAATAACAATTTAGCTTTTTCATCCAGTTGAGTCTAAGAACGATGTGTTTTCTGCTTTATGATAAAATAATTATTAATATCAATGGCTTAGATGCTAAATAATCTTGTAATGACATTGCGCGCGAATCGCTGTATGAAAATATCAAAAAAGGAAGTATTTCATATGTTTACTCATAACTCCGAACGTACATTTGGCGTTAAGGTCACGCTTGAATTTGCAGCTGCTCACCATATTCGTGGATATGATGGCGAGTGTTCACGTCCACATGGTCATAACTTTAAAGTGGAAGTCGAGGCAACGACTGCATCAATCAACGACATTGGACTCGCAATGGACTTTAAGGATCTAAAAAAATTAGTTCGCACATTTGTTGATCGCTTCGACCATCAAGATTTAAATACGATTGAACCCTTCGACAAAATCAATCCAACGGCTGAAACTTTATCTAATTATTTTTTTGTTGAGCTTGAACAAAAAATGAAAACAATTCCTGAATTAAGAACACTAAATCTAAAACGCGTAACGATTTGGGAAAATGAAAGATCTGCTGCATCGTTTGGGCTAGCTTGAATTAGTGTATAGGAAGTAACCGGTGGCAAAATATAAATCAGTTTTACTATTATCGAGTGGACTTGATTCTGCAGCAAATCTAGTGCTTTGCGAAGCGATAGATGCTGAGGTTAAACTTGCTATTACATTCAACTACGGTCAAAAAAGCTTTCTTCAAGAAATAGAGCATGCAAAAAAGCTTTGTCAGTATTTTAAAATTGAACATAAAATTATTGATGTACCATTGTTTTCAGAGTGGGTCGGAAAAAACAGCGCCCTATTAAACGATCAAGATTCAATTCCTTCTCCAACGGACCTCGACGAGATGAGTGTTATTACAAAAACCGCTAAAGCCGTCTGGGTGCCAAATCGCAACGGGGTATTTTTATCATTGGCTGCTGCAATTGCCGAAAGTATGAATTTAGATTCTGTTTTAGTAGGCTTTAATGCTGAAGAGGCCGTAACGTTTCCTGATAATTCGCTTGAATATATCATAGCATTTAATGAAGGACTTAAATTTTCTACTGCAAATCAAATTTGTATTCGAAGTGCTACAGTAGGTTTTAATAAAAAAGAAATTGTTAGAAAAATTGCAGAAGTTGATTTTCCATTTGAACTGATTTGGAGTTGTTATCGTGATGGTGAAAAACACTGCGGTGAATGTGAATCTTGTCAAAGGTTACGAAGGGCGTTGATAGAGTCATTACCAGAAGCGAAGTCGAATGAAATTTTAAAAGGACTAATGGCATGATGATGATTCCTAAGTTTTATATTTTAGAACAAGAAACCAAATACACTGGAGTCGAGCTTAGACCGCTTTGGACACTTGAAAAATCGGGTATCTATGGATCAGTGATCGTTTCGTTTACGGGGGCATGTCAGGTTGAAACTGAAAAATTAGTAGACATGGAAGATCGTTTGGCAAAAGATTTTATAAAATCAGAAAAAATGCTACATTTTATAGCTGAAATATTTGGTATTGACCTTGAAACGGGTGTTTTTATTCAGAGATTATTTATGAATCACGCAGAAAAAACACTTCTTAAAAAGGGTTTGACTAGAGTTGAACGAGTAGGTGATGACCTGATGGTCGGTGATGCAAAGCTTTCTGTTTCGATTGCTACAAAATCAGTTCATTCAGTATTGATCCATTGGGGAATTAATATTGACCCCAAAGGGGCTCCAGTAAAGGCGCTCGGGTTAAATGCTTTAAATTGGGATCAGGTTGAAATTATGAACTTTGCAAAAGAGACAGCTGAAAGTTTAATACTTGAATTGCAAGACATACAAAAAGCAGTTGTTAAAATTAGAACAGTTTAAAAAAAATAGGGGATCAAAATGCTACTTTGGAAGCCATCAATACCAGAAAACATTCAAAACTTAGTACCCTATCCACCTGGAAAGCCAATTGAAGAAACTAAGCGTGAGTTTAATATTTCAGAAGTGATAAAACTAGCAAGTAATGAAAATCCTTTTGGCCCTTCTCCATTAGCTCTGCAAGCCATTCAAAATAGCATGAACGAATTGCACCGTTATCCAGATGGTTCGCACTTTGTTTTAAAGAAAAAATTATCCGAAGTTCTAAATGTTGAAATGAATCAAATCAATATTGGTAATGGATCGAACGAATTTATCGATTTGTTGATTCGTGTATTTGTCCCTGCCGATTGTAATATTGTTACGCAGGAAAAAGCATTTGTTGCTTATGGTTTGTGTGCGCAACTTCAAGGTTGTGGATGTCATGAAGCCAAAGTAGATGAAAACTTTAAGCCATCTGTTGAAAGTATTCTTGCTGCAGTTAATGAGAATACAAAATTAGTATTTTTAGCTAATCCAAATAACCCAACAGGAACATTCTTAAATCAAAATGAAATTGAACGCCTTGCGAATTCTTTAAATGAGAAAAAAATATTATTTGTTTTAGACTATGCGTATTGGGAGTATGTCACTGAAAGTTCTATCCCTGATCCAATAACGTTACTCAGGAAATTTCAAAACATTATTATTCTAAAAACTTTTTCTAAAATTTACGGACTGGCAGGACTGCGTGTAGGTTACATGATTTCAGATTCTACTGTTGCGTCCATCATTGAAAAAGCTAGACAACCTTTCAATATTAATTCACTTGCTCTTGAAGCTGCATCTGCAGCCTTAGATGATGATGAATTTGTGAAGCATGCAAAAGAAATGAACTCAGATAGCATTGAGGAACTACTTGTAGAATTGCCAAAAATGGGTATTAAAGCCTATCCATCACAAGGCAATTTCGTCCTTGCAGATTTTGGTATTCAAAGTAAAGAGCTTTACCCTGCATTTTTATCCCAAGGAGTTATATTAAGACCTGTAACGAACTATGGTCTGCCTACTTTTTTTAGAATTAGTGCAGGAACCACAAAAGAAAATCAAAAACTTTTCCAAGTTTTAAGATCTCGTTTAAAATAAAGTATATGGCTAATAGGGGACTGATCGTCGCAATTGACGGACCTGCTGGAAGTGGAAAAAGCACGGTCACACATTTGCTTTCAAAAAAACTAGGCTATACACATATTGATACTGGAGCTTTGTATCGAGCCATTGCATTTCAAGCAATTGAGTTCGGGCTCTCGCTTGATGATGGTTTGAAGATTGGAAATCTTGCAAAAAAATTAAATCTTTCTTTTCGAGATGGAAAAATTCATGTTGAAGACAGTGATGTTTCTTCTTATATACGTACTCCCGAAATAAGTTCGGCAGCGAGTAAGATTTCAGCATATCCAGAGGTTCGTGAAGCACTCTTAGGACTTCAAAGGAAAATGGGAGAAAATGGTGGAGTGGTGTTAGAGGGTAGAGATATTGGTACTGTTGTTTTTCCTAATGCTCAATTAAAATTTTTTCTTACTGCGAATGTCGATAGTCGTGCAAAACGAAGACAGATCGAGTTAGAATCAAAAGGTACTTATTTCGATTTAGAAGATGTAAAAAGACAAGTCATCGAAAGCGACAAAGAAGATACTCAAAGAAAAAA
>CAZPTV010000138.1:0-5572 GCA_964589335.1 uncultured Bacteriovoracaceae bacterium | reverse complement strand
CCCATTTATTTACTTAGCTCCTATAACCATTTGGTTATAGGAGCTTTTTTGTTTTATTATGTACTTATGGATTTAAAACAAAAAATATTAGTAATCCGATTCAGCTCACTTGGAGATATTGTATTAACAAAACCTTTAATTGATATACTTAAAAGTGAAGAGTTTGAAATCCATTATCTGACTAAAAATAAATTTTCAAAATTATTAAAAACATTATTAAAACCTGATCAAGTTTTAACAATTTCAGATCATGCAAATTTAAAAGAACTATCTGAAGTATTTCAATCAATTAAAGAAAACAAATATAATGTAATTTATGATCTACATAATAATATTCGATCGCGTTGGATTTCAAATGAGTTTTCCAAAATCTATAAAAATATCATAATCAAAAGAGTTCGAAAGTACTGGTTTTCAGAATATTTCTTATTTATCTTTAAAAGATTTATTTATAATAAACTAGGATTTTTAAAACAAAATAGAATGAATGAGGCTCTGAATCTAATTCATACAAATAAAAAGATAGAAAAAGTTAAAGAGTATAATTTAAAAGAAAAATCTATTTGTATTTCTTATGAATCATTGTGGAAGGGTAAGGAGTGGGGACTTGAATCATTTATACATTTATCAGAAAAATTAATAAATGATGGCTATAAGGTAAACTTTGTTGGTTTAAAACAAGCTATCATAAATAGTAAAAGTCCAAATATTATTAATTCTACAGGCAAAACATCTATTGAGGATTTAATTCAAATACTCAAATTGTCAGAATTTACAGTATCGAATGATTCTGGAGTATTACATTTATCAGAGGCAGTGGGAACTCCAGTGGTTGGAATTTTTGGTCCTACTACAAAAGAACTTGGATTTTTTCCACATTTGCCAGAGAGTAGGGTAGTTGAAAAAAACTTATGGTGTAGACCTTGTTCTAAAACAGGACAAATGTGTTTTCGTATTTTTAAAAAATATAAATGCATAAAGGACATACAAATAGAACAGGTATATCTTGAATGTAGAAAATTATATAAGGCTCTGAAATGAAGACTTGGTTATATAGTTGGGTTTTTTACCCGATATTTTTAATTGTTGCAAAATTATTAGGCCTTTTTAACTCTAAAATACGAAAAACGATGGAGCTTCGCTCTTGGCGTGATTTTTTAAGTTTAAGATACAATAGAAATTATAAAATTGAGTATTGGATACATGTAGCCAGTTCTGGTGAGTTAGAATATGCAATTCCAGTAATTGAGGAATTAAAAAGAAGAAACATCAATGTATTAGTAACCTATTATTCGATATCAGCTAAAGTTCCGGTTGAAAAACTACCTGAACAATATTCAAATGTATCGCTCGTCGTTCCTTTACCTCATGATGGTTTAGGTTTGATGAAAGCATTTATTCGATTGATCAAAGATTTTGGAATTTCTAAATTATTATTATTAAAATATGAACTATGGCCAGGAATGCTATGGGAGTGTAATCGTCTAAGGATTAAAGTATTTTTGATAGATGCACTCAAACCTAGTTGGTTTCATGCAAAATTAATTCATAAATTATCGGGCATACTGGCAGGTTATGACTCTGAATTACTCGGAGTAAATCATAAGATGAAGGAAGTAGTTGGTGATACACGAGTCAAACGAGTGGTAGACAGATTGCAGGTTGAAAAACATATATTTGATATTCCATTTGAAGAATATTTAAAGAGTAATTCAACAATTGTATGCGGTAGCGTGTGGCCACAAGATTCAACACTGATTTATAATGCTCTGATCATTTTAAATAAGAAACATATCAAATTACCTAATATTCTGTGGGTTCCTCATGAAATTGATGAAGTAGAAACTTTGAAAAATAAAAAACAATTTGAAGAATTAGGTTATATTACTCTTACATATGATGAAATGAT
This sequence comes from uncultured Bacteriovoracaceae bacterium, assembly GCA_964589335.1. Lineage (GTDB taxonomy): Bacteria > Bdellovibrionota > UBA1018 > UBA1018 > UBA923 > CAZPTV01. Next base: position 3,663 of record CAZPTV010000138.1, on the reverse strand, counting down.
TTCAAAAAAATACAATTTAGATTTTACCAATGAAAAGCCAATCGCATTGTTAATTAATATTAAAGGAATTCTTGTTGAATTATATAAATTAGGTAATTTGAGTTATGTAGGTGGAGGATTGGCGCAAGGGCTTCATAGTGTTTGGGAACCTGCTTTGAGTGGATCACTCATTGCTTGTGGTCCCAAGCTAGATCGTTCGCCCGAAGGTAAAGTCCTTTTAAATATTAATTTACTAAAAGTTACAGTTAATGCAGAAGATTTAGCAGAATGGATAGTAAATAATAAAAATTCCAATAAAATGGAAATGTATAAACGAATGAGTCATGTGATTCAGCAACACATCAACGCATCATCCCGTATCGTTGATCTTTGTAACCAATAGTTCGATTCTTGTTGTTCTTCTCTTCTCAATTTTCTAAAATGTATTTTATGGATAATCAAAAACGTTCAGTCATTAGATTGCGAGTAGGTCATCACGAAGCTCATTATGCAGGAGAGTTAGTTGATGGTGCAAAAATGTTACAATTATTTGGGGATGTTGCAACGGAGCTTTTAATTAGACTAGATGGTGACGAGGGATTGTTTAGAGCTTATGAAAGCGTAGAGTTTCTTGCGCCAGTATATGCGGGTGATTATATTGAAGTTACAGGTGAAATTATACACGTCGGAAATACATCAAGGAAAATTAAATTTGAAGCAAAAAAACAAATTCGACTTTTAAAACAAGGTGAGAAAAATTATTTAGCACCTTCATCCGCAGAAATTATACAAGAACCGATTCTAGTTTGTAAGGCAATTGGTACATGTGTAACCCCATTAGAATATCAAAGAAAATCGAATAAAAAATGAGTTTAGATACAAGATATGATTTGATTTGCTATGGAAGTGGAATCGCAACTTATATCTTGGCAGCGCTCGTAGCAAAAAGTGGAAAATCTGTTTTATTACTGAATCCAGAAAACGAATCACATCCAGCCGACTCATTAATGAGTCCAATTTACTTTGGTAAAACACAAGCTCAACTTCTTGAAAATATTTTTAATAAATTTGGAAAAAGTTTTGATCAAGTTCCAATGAAAAATAATAATAAATATATTCAATTATTATTTAATAAACAGAGGTTCGATCTGAATAATGATCATAATATAAATTTACAAGAAGTTATGCGTGAGGTTCCCGAGGATTACGATTCTTTTGATCGATTGTTTAAACTATTTTCAAACGAAAATATTCAAAGTAATCATATTATTTTATATGCACAATATTTATTACAATCTAAAAAAGATGATTTAAATAAATTAGATAAATATTTTGATAAATTTTTTAATATAAATTCCAATTCTGATAGTTGCATGCCTTTGCATAGTTTATTTCAAAGTGGAAAAAATGACTTGTGTTATCAAATTGCACAATCTTTGTTAGCTGCGGATTCTGCAGCTGCTCCAGAATCATTAGGAAAGGAACAAGTATTTAGAACTTTGCCATTATTGACTCAATCTAGATGCGAGATTGTAATTGGCTATAAGCATTTAAAAGATCGACTCTTGAAGATGATTAGAATTCACGGTGGAGATTATCGGTATGGTACAAAAATGGAATCACTCATTTCAAATCATAAAAAAATAACCGGAGTTCATTTGAAAAGTAACGAAGGAGTTATCTATACCAATTCATTAGCATTAGAAAACAATCAACATCGATTGTATTCTACTATAAATGACAAAGACAAAGATTTTCAATTTCTTAAACAAATGAGAAAGGTTCAGCCAAAGTACTGGAAATATAGCTTTCGCTGTTCATTTCATAAAAAATATTTGCCCGTTGGTCTTGCAGATAGAGCGCTTAGAGTTTTTGATAATGAATCAAATTTTAGTGAAGAGAATATGGTAATATTAAATATTCTTGAAAGAGATAAAAGTATAGGTAGTGCTGAGGATTGTGTTACTATACTCGTGAGTGCGTTAGTTCCATATCGGGCATCGACAGTGAATTACCATTATTTGCGCTCACTTTCTTTAAGTATGTTAGATTCACTGGAAGACATAATTCCTTTTATCAAAGAAAATATAATAGAACTCTATCCAGATTTTCGTAGAGATTCTTTAGATATAGCTAAAGTATATCCTTTTGAAGATATCAATTGGATTCCAGAGAGATTTATTCATTATTACGTTCAAGGTGGGAAAGATGCACAAGGTTTTTTGGGAATACCTTGGCAGACGACGATTGATAATCTTTATATGACAGGAAATACTGTTTGGCCGTCATTAGGAAATTATGGCGCCCTATTAAGTATTCATAATGTTTTCAATAAAATAAAAAATGAAATCAATAACCATGAAGAATTAACGATTCCTTCAAATGTGTTAGGAGAGTTGTAGATGATTGAGCGCTATACGAATCCAGAAATGAAAGTGGTTTGGTCTGATAAAAATAAATTTCAGAAATGGTTTGAAGTTGAATGTTCAGTGTTAGAAGAATTTGAAAAACAAAAATTAATTCCAAGTGGTGTAACAAGAGTGATCAGAAAAAAAGCAAAGATCGACTGTGAAAGAATTTTAACGATTGAAAAAGAAACAAAGCATGATGTTATTGCATTTTGTACTAGCATTGCAGAACGCTGTGGTAATGAAGGAAGATATTTTCATTATGGATTAACTAGTTCTGATGTCGTGGATACTGGATTATCCTTATTGATACAAGACTCAATGAGAATCATTTCAGATAGACTAGAATTATTATTAAAGACTTTAAAAAGTAATTCGATAAAATATAAAAAGTTAACTTGTATCGGTCGAACGCATGGGATGCATGCAGAACCAAGTGTATTTGGATTAAAGTATTTAAGTTGGTATGCAGAGTTTAAAAGACAGAAAAGCAATTTTATGCATGCAAATGATAACATTCGAACTGGTAAATTATCGGGTGCTGTAGGTACATATGGTATTATTACTCCTACGATTGAAAAAAATGCATTGAGTAGATTAGGACTTAAAGTAGAAGATGTGTCTACGCAGATCATTCCAAGAGATAGACATGCACAGTTATTTGCAGTCATTGCAAACATTGGAGGTTCTATTGAGCGAGTGGCTACAGAAATCAGACACCTGCAAAGAACTGAAGTGAATGAACTAGAAGAAGGATTTTCAAAAGGTCAAAAAGGTAGTTCAGCTATGCCCCATAAAAAAAATCCAATAGCCTCAGAAAATTTATCAGGCTGCGCACGATTGTTGAGAGGTTATGCCTTGTCTGCATTTGAAAATATAGCGCTTTGGCACGAAAGAGATATTAGTCATTCCTCTGTTGAACGGGTCATACTTCCAGATGCCTTCACATTATTAGAATATATGTTGAAACGCTTAAATGATTTGATTGAGAATTTAATAATAAAAAAAGAACAAATTGAGTTTAATTTAAATCGATCTGGTGGAGTATATTTTTCAGGACACTTATTAATTCAAATGGTTGAAAAAGGTTTGAAAAGAGAGTCAGCATATAAAATTATTCAAGCATGTGCACACCAAGCGCTAGAACAAAATAAAGAATTTAAATCTATCGTGTTAAAAAATAACGAAGTGATGAAACGATTCACGATAAAAGAAATAAATGAAATTATGAAAACAAATAATTTTCTTAAAAATATCGATCAAATTTATAAAAGGG
>CAZPTV010000137.1:0-5579 GCA_964589335.1 uncultured Bacteriovoracaceae bacterium | reverse complement strand
ATACTTCTTTGGGTACATATTGCTTAATATCTGCTCCAAACGAATATAGCTCTTTAATCATTGATGAGCTTACAAAAAATAGATTTTGTCCTGTCATCATAAAAAATGTTTCTAGATTTGAGTTTAAATTTTTATTCATTGCCGCCATCATGAATTCATATTCAAAATCACTCGCTGCTCTGAGCCCACGAATGATGGCATTCGCTTTTACTTTTTTTGCGTAATCGACAACTAAACCATTCCAATGATCTACTTTTACACATTTATTCTTTTTATATATATTTTGAATCAATCCAATTCTATTTTTTAGATCAATAAGTGGAGTTTTACGTGAACTCGTTGCAACAACGATTGTGATCTCATCGAATACTTTTAAGCTTCTTTCAACAATATCCAAATGACCATTTGTAATTGGATCGAAACTTCCAGGATAGATTGCTTTTTTCATCTCAATTAAAATTTTACAAAGAAATGAACCGCACTGTCACCGTAAATCTTACTATCAGACAACCGTAGTCGCGCAGCATTAATGTTTTCGAGATTTAATTTTACATCTGCTGCTTCTTCAAAAATTAAAAGTCCACCTGGAGATATATTTTGATTCGATTCTTCTAACTGAATTATTTTCTCAAAATATCCTTTTCTGTATGGTGGATCACAAAAGAAAACTCTGATTGCTGGTAATTTATTATAAATTTTCAAAATATCATTTTTATAAACATTAAAAAGAAATGATTCGTCTCTTTGGTTTAAATATGATTTTTGAAAAATCATAATATTTTCATTTAAAATTCGTAAAGAATTTGTTGAAGACTCAATAAAATGAATTGATCTTGCGCCGTTGCTTATAGCGTCAAGACCAAATGCCCCAGTTCCGGCAAAACCATCACAAACACAAGCATTCTCCAAAATAGGAGTTGAGTGATTATTTTCATTAAATTGATAATTTCGTAAAATATTAAAGATTGCTTGTCGTGTACGAACAGAAGTAGGTCGTACATTAGAATCTAATGGTGACTTTAATTTCAGTCCTCTCAGAATACCGGAGGATATTTGAATCATGAATTCAATACTGCCCTATCAGATCGATTTAGGCAGCTTCTTTTTTAGTAAAAGGTACTCTAAATTCAGCGCCTTGGTCTGTAGAGATTTTTAATCCTTCTTCAGAACATTGAAATGTCACAACCATACCAGCTTGTTCAAATTCAAGCGTTACTTCAGTGCATCCACCTACTTTTAGTGATAAATTTCCATTTGCGTTGTTCATACCCGGAAGTCCTTTCATTAGAGGTTCATTATGCACAGGAATCGCATCAGACTCTGCCATAGACTCAAAATTTGGTTCTGTACTGTCTTCTTGCTTAGTTGCTTCAACGGTTGTTAACCCTTTAAATGGGATAACATTATCTACATTATTAGCCTCTTTAACTGGTTCAGATTTTATAGGCTGCGCAACCGCTTGTGTGGCACTAGTATTAGTAGAATCATTAGAAGCCGAAACTGTTTCGTCAACTTTCTTTTCTAACTCTTCAATTTCGCGCATGATTCTATCTATTTCTTGCTCATCGCCTGCTTTATCCAAGTTTATATCGGTTACCTTATTCGTGCTTTGTGACATAAGTGCCTCCATATTTTTTTTCGGCATCCCTTTCATTTTCTTTAGATATCGGTTAACAATTCTTGTCCCTTGGAGGGGATTCGAAGGAAAATTCTTCCGCTCGATACATCTAGGATTGGCAACTTTGGAGTTTGGGACGAATGCATTCTAAGAGAGACTTACTCTCATTGCTCAATCACGACATTTTAAAAGATAGATTAGTATCTATTACTGAAACAAATGAAGGAATTGCTCCTCTTTCAAACGCAAACATCAATGCGATTACTCTACCCACCCACAGCGATACGAAAATTAACGACGTTTCAAAGGAAATTGGCTTTAAAGAATATGATACAAATGTTCTCCCAGACATTCAACTGCCTAAAGAACTCAGAGAATCCAAGCTATTTGATAACTTAAGTCAGATTTATCATCTAATTTTGAATGATGTACGTAGTTCGCGTGAACGCCTTTCAAGACTAAACCCAAGTAGACGAAAACTCATCGAAAGACGGCTAGAGTTTATCGCTAGAAAAATTGCATCACAAACGGGCAAAAAATTAAATCAAACTTTTGATCTCCAAGAAATTCTCAAGGGGAAAGAGTTCACCAATTCAATTCTCCGAGATGCCTGGTTTACTTTTCAAGCAGAAGTTGCATTGTATAATATTTTCGAATTATTTTTTCTTAAAAAACTAGAATTTCATGGATTGAGAAAATTTGATAATGAAGATTTAAATAAATTAAATTTCTCTTCACACCAGTACTTATCTCAACACGCAATAGGATTCTCAAAAGACACTTCTTGCTGGAATTTTGTAAGAAACAATCTTTACTCATGGTTTGTTTTACAAGATGGAACAGACGAGAAAATATTAGAATTTTTAAATAAAATTGAAAATGAATCCCCTCTTGCATGGAGCGATCTTGACTTGATCAATTGGGTTCAATATCTGCACGAAACAGAAAATATGCAGTTTTTTAATTTCCACCTAGAAATGATTGTTTCGAAAGGACTCGTCGACTTCTTTAAACAACATGCTGGAATTGAGCTTACTCGAATGCAAGGAAACATTCATACTTCCGCTAAAATACTTTTTCCAAGTTTGGGCAGAGGTGGTTTTGCTTTAAATATCATGGATGAATTACTTGAAAAAATGAACCATGAAATATCTGCAGATGAGAAAAATATAACTCAAGATACATTGCAATTACAAAATTCTATTTTCGCATGTGAAATTGAATGCTTTGAATTATCTTGGGTTGAAGTCATGAGTTTATTGAAAACCATTTCAAAAACAAGTACTGACCGCGCAATTCCAAGTTATCAATATGCCTACGCAGAAATGCAGGATTATTATAAAATTCCACATGTACTTCGATCAGTAAATAAACTCGCTCTTGAGCTCCATAACGTAGATCAACTACCCCTTCTTGGTTCTGGCATGTCTGGATTATTGAGCGGTTCTGCAGGTCATATCCAACAAAATGAAACCTTTGATTTGTCTATTGTTACTGATTGTCCTTACAATACTAGGTCATCTCAATATTTATCTGCAATATCTGAACAGATACCCTATTGGAAAAAATTAATTAAAGGAACTTCAAATGTAAATTGGGGTGAACTCCACACATATTTATCAATTTCAAAGTTAAAAGATGGTGGTAAATGCATTCTCTTGACTCACAAACCTTTTGCTCAAGGCAAAGATTGTGAAAAATTACGAAAACTATTTTTTAAAAATGCTCACTTAGAATCTGTTTTCGAAATTGCACAAACAGATATTGTACCAATAAAATATATCTATGTATTTACTAAAAAACAAAGCACACAAAGACCCAGTATATTAGAATTTAAAAAATGCAAAATTAGAGACATCTTTAGTTTGAAAATAATTAAAGAAGAAATGTGGAAAACACATATTCAAACTTTGATTGAGCAAGGTTGGAACGAAGGCACACCTTTAAATATGCCATTTATAACCGAGCATTTATCTTCAAGCACTCCTCGACTCGGTCAGCATGCTACGATTATCGTTGAAAATAATAAATCTGAAAATCAATCCGATTCTGAATTTGCATATGCAACTAAAAAACAAGATGATTCAATCTTTGTCATAAAAAACTCAAAATCCTATACTTTTACTTTAAACTTATGCGAATCAGATCGGATCAATACATGTATTCGAATTATTCCACATGATTCAAATAATAAGGACTGGCTAACTCAATATTTAAACTCAAATTTAGTTCAAAAATATATTAAACATTTTCATCATACAAATTTAGAAATAAGTGATTTAAAAGCATTGCCTATTTTAAATTTCAATAAAATGAATACAAACAAAGTTGACGATTGTTTTGAATGGATATCGCAATTTAAAGGTAATCATAAAGCACTTCTACTTTGGGCAAAAGAAGACGTATCATTAAATAACCGATGGTCACGATTATTGGCGATTGTAAGAAAATTAGTTGGTCTTGATAAAATAAATAAACGCTACGGTTGTCTACTTGAAGTTCAAAATGAAAAGAATTTAAATGGTTTTGAATTAAAACCAGAAAATGTTACACAATTTTATCCAGAGCGATTACTTGTTAGTTTGAACCAACATAAAGAGATACGAATCAAGACCTATTTGTCAGAATGTACATCCGTTCAATTAAATGATTGGGTTATTGTTGACTCGTGTGTGAATACTCAGAACAATAAAACCAATATTGTTCTAAAAACAAAACAAGGGCCTTCTATTGTGATCGATGTTCCATTTGGCACCGATAAATATATATGCGCTCAAATATTAAAATTTAAATCTTATACTTGGAAAGAACTGCAAGTTTTAATTAAAGTTCCTTTAGATTCTAATCTATTTTTAATACAAGTAAGTGAAATTTCACGAATTCTAAAAGAAACAAAAGAAGAACAAGAGGCATATCAAACAGCATTTGAACACATCGCACAAGAAATCTATCTAGAAAATGCAACTAGAATAAATTCATGATAGAATTTTAATATCATGAGGATCTATCCTTCAAAACGTAAACATTTGAGTCCTGATCCATTTTTACCTGATTTGTATAGAGGCTCAGCTCTGAGAATTTACCTCTTAATACAATATATTCATTTTTTTGAAATCCATCACCCAACACATCATACTTCTTTAAAAAATAAATTATTGTCTGAATGGAATCTCGTTCCCTATTTCAAATTGATGTCAAACTCCGAAACGATAGAGGAATTAAAATTAATTGATTTATTTGCAAGCGCTCATCTTGAAGACCTATTATATACACAGATTTACGAAAGATATAATGAATCTCTTCAAATTATAAACCAGTTCGAAAAAGAATTTATAATTGAGTATGAACCATTAATTAAGAAGAATGATGAATCATTCATGTCATTTGCTCAATACATAGGAAAAGAAATTGCACATGAAATTATAAAAGAAGAAAACATTCAACCCAAACAAAATATTTCTATTACATATTTACCTGTCTTAATTAATCGTTACTTTTACGGTAAAAGAATGGATAGGAATTCTATGATCTTAAGAAAAATAAATTCTAGTTACGCTGAATTTGAAAATCTTTCAAGCCCAACTTCTAGATTAATCCACGTACAAAAAGAACACTCATCATTATTTGAAAAGATCGAACGCGCTGTACTCAGAGGTATTTATTCTGTGCTCTCACCTGATTCATATTACAATCGAACTTTACACAACCATTTGGACAGTCTAGTCGTAGTCGACCAAATTCATTCGGGACATGAGAAACAATCAATATAGTAGACACCTGCAACTTCAAAAACAAATTACACTTCACATTAGAGCAGAAGTACGAAAATTATTAGGAAAACAAACTAGGGAATTAAAAAATTACTACTCTGCGTATAAACGCGAATTTGCCAAAAATACTAAATTTAAACTTTCGACTCGCACAGAATTAATTAATATTTTATTAAAAAATAAAATCATAT
>CAZPTV010000136.1:0-5591 GCA_964589335.1 uncultured Bacteriovoracaceae bacterium | reverse complement strand
TGCCTTAATCTTTCCAGTATGGTCATAAACGAGCTTCACTGCCTTACCTTCTGAATTTTTTGCGGTTACAAGATTTCCCTTATCGTCATATCCGTAAGCCGATGTGGTCGTAATAGGTTTTCTTCCGCCACGAATTGTCTTTGAAACCTTAACTACCTTATTAAATTTTTTATCGTAAACAAGTTCTGTAATTTCCGTTGGAGTTGTCTTTTTGGTTACGTGTCCTAAACTGTCGTAAACAAAACTTGTCTTCATTCCATTTTTATTTATTACAGAAGGCAATCCCAAATCATTATATACAGTTTCTGTGCGATCACCGTCGAGATTTGTAACTAATTTACTTGTATAGCGTTCGCCATCCGCTTTTGCTTTTTCATAATATTCATATTTATTTTTACTTAGTTCTTTTCCGTCAGATGACATGATTGTAGTTGAAGTGGTGTGCTCCATTCCACCATTGCATTCTCCGGTATAGTCATATTTCGTAACTGTACCATCACGTTCTTTTACCCATTGAACGTTTTCACATTTTGCCATATCCCAATAACCCAATTGCATCGTTGTTTTATCTGAATATTTGATTTCAACTAAATTATGTCGACCATTCGATGAATATTTATATTCGTAAGTATTACCTTCGACGTCTTTTGAAAAAATCAATTCATCTTGATCATTGTATTTATAAGATGCATATTTATCTTTTTCATATGTGACTTTCTCAATTTTACATTTTCCATTTGTCACAAGATTCATCTGTCTATTTAAGTTGTCTTTGACCATGGAAATGCAACCTCTTTTGTCATAGCCCATGGCTAAAAAATTTGCATTTTTATCTGACCATTTGACCAAATGTCCGTCATTATCGAAAGTTTGTACTTGCCCATTATCAAATACACGAACGTATCCATCTTTGGTTTTTTTCAATGTTTGATAACTGAATTTATTGCTTTTTAAAATCGTTCCATCTGCAAGCGCGCGGGATTTGACTTGTCCTTTGTCATAGAGTCGAGACCATTCATCATTTCTATATCGAGCATCTGTTTTAAGTCTCTTTTTTTCAGTTTCAATCATCGATGCACTCAATCCGCCTTGTTTTTTCTTTGCATCCAGAATTGAATTCACTGCTGTATCAATTTCAGCTAAATTAATTGTTGGTGGAGTAAATCGATTTTGAGCGCCGCCGCCATTTTCATACATGACAACAGAGCCGTCTGCCGAAACTTTTATATAAACTTCATATTCACTTCCCCAGCCGAACCCGAAATATCCGTTATAACTAGACTTGCTATTATAGACTCGCTCAATTTTTGGTTCCATACCACCGGGATAGAAAACGTCGGTAAATCCAACAAAATAATTTCCATTCTTTAAGCTTACATTTGCAAAAGAACTAAAAGAAATAAACAAACTAATAAATACGGTGATCAGCCTGAACATGAAGAATCCTCCCTAAACTTTCTCTACACTAAAGTTTATTTTAGATATCGATTTTTACAACTTTCTTTATTGTAATGTAGGCAAGAACTAACAAAATCGATGCGCCAAAAAGCATAGCCCAACCCAAAGGATTCGAAAACATGGGCTTCATATATTCAGGTTCGGTAAAATAAAAATATGCAGTCAAACCTGGAGGAATACTCATTAATATCATTCCTTGATAATAACTCTGGGCAGTTAATGCCTGTATCTTGTTTTCAACTTTAATTCTTTCACGAATAACATAAACGATTGTGTCAAAGGTTTCTGCAAGATTACCACCCGTGGAAATTAAAATATTCACAGCAGTCACAAACATATCGACATCTTCACACGGAACGCGTTTTGCCAGATTATTAAATGATTCCTCTACAGAATCTCCCATTTGATTTCTTTGCAAGACAAGCTTGAATTCAGAAGATATTGGATCTGGCATTTGCTCAGAGACAATACCTAATGCCTGAACAACCGAAAGTCCGGATTTCATTGCATTAGACATCAAACTGAGGGCATCGACCATTTGAAGATTAAATTTTTGAATTTTTCTTCTATACATCCAATTGATTAATGGTTTTGGAATAAACCACCCTACAACACCTAAAAGAGTTCCAAATAAAATTCCAGGAACAAAATTTGGTAAAAAAATTAAAATCATTAGTAAAAACGGAACCACGCTACAAAGGGTCATGTATAACAAAACCCGTTGAGGAGAGATTTCAATAAACATCATATTCAAACGGTCTGAAACATAGTCTCGAGTTCCGATACTTTGAAATCTTAGCCAGTCAAAAAACTTATTCATGTATTGCATCGAAATGACGAACACCGATATTCCCATCAGAACATATGCGATGATCACTTGCATTCGGCTCATTATTTATCTCCCGATGCCTTTTTTTGTGGTGGATTGCTTGTCGTCGCTGTATTAGCAGGCTGAGTTGGTGCACCTGTAGAAGTAAAAATACTTCTTGGCATGCGCATTCCTTTTGCTTCCATTTCTTCAACAAATTTTGGAATAAATCCGGTTGGAACAAAACGTCCAATTATTTTTCTGTTTTTATCAATTTTTTCTTGGCGGAATAAAAAGATATCTTGCATCGTTATTTTATCGCCTTGAATTCCGCTCACTTCACTAATGTGTGTAATTTTTCTAGAGCCATCATTCAATCGAGACTGTTGAACGATCAGATGTACCGCGGAGGATATATTTTCACGAATTGCTTTGGGTTCCATATTTACACCTGACATCATGACAAGTGTTTCAAGTCGCGCAATAGCATCTCGCGGAGTATTTGCGTGTAAGGTTGTCAATGAACCATCGTGACCCGTATTCATCGCTTGAAGCATATCAAGCGCCTCACCACCACGGCACTCTCCTACGACAATTCTTTCTGGTCGCATACGTAGCGAACACTTAACTAAATCTCGAATAGAAACTTCACCTTCACCTTCGATATTTTTTGGACGTGTTTCAAGACGTACCACATGATCTTGTCCTAATTGTAATTCCGCTGCATCTTCTATCGTGATAATACGTTCATTCGATGGAATAAAATTTGATAGCGTGTTTAATAGCGTGGTTTTACCTGAACCTGTGCCCCCCGAAACTACAATATTTAATTTACCTTCAACGCATGTACGTAAGAAATCTGCTATCTCTTGTGTCATCGAACCCCATTCAACTAATTCTTTGACACCAATTTTCTTTTTAGGAAATTTTCTGATCGTAATTGTTGGTCCACGCAATGCAAGTGGTGGAATAATTACATGCACACGTGAGCCATCTGCAAGACGGGCATCTACATAAGGCGATTTCTGATCGCAACGTCGACCTAACGGAGTGACGATCCGTTCAATGACATTATACATTTGTTGCTCAGAAGTAAACGTAACAGGACTCAACTGTGGCTTACCTGCTCGTTCTAAATAAATTTGATCTCGAGAGTTCACCATAATTTCTGTTACCGAATCATCGGCAAGCATATCTTCAAGTGGCCCCAATCCAAGCGCTTCATCTAGAACTTCTTTTACAATCTGACCGGTTTGCTCACGATTTGAAAGCATTGCCGCGTCTTCTTTGGCAAGTATATCTAAAATTGTTTTTCGAGTTTTCTCACGTAAAATTTCACGTTTTTTGGGATCATTTCCATCGGCTTCTTGTTTTTTTACATCCATCGTTTCAACAAGAGATTTATGGATTCGCATTTTAAGTGCTGTCCATGCATCCATTGCTTTGCCGATAAATGGATTTCCCGAATCTGATCCACCTCCACCAGAGATTACTTTTAAAGATGCGGCACCCGTTCCCGATGGTTTTTTCAAATTACCCAATTGGTTTAAAAGATTTGTTTGTTGAATTTTTCGGATGATATCGTGATAGGAGCGTGTAATTGGAGCTTGTTGTGCACTGACAACAAACGGCTGACTTTGTGCTATGGATCTTGATACCGTTTCATTATCTTCTGGAACAGCTGCAAGAATATTCTTATTCAGATTTTTTTGAATGACCGCCGGAGTAACAATTGCATTTTGTGTAAATCGATTCAAAACAATCTGAACCATATCCGGTGGAAACAAATGTTCTTGAATTTTTCCTAGTAAACGCTTTGTTTGATTCACAACAATTACATCTTGTGTCGTCACTGCAAAAATAGCTGTTGCACATTCAAAAATTCGTAAAGTTAAAGGATCAACATTTGATCCGCAATCTACAATGACAAAAGGAAAAATATTAACGGCAGCTTTTAAAAAACGAGCCACTCCTTCGATTTCAATTTCTTTCGCCTGTATAGAATCAGCAGGTGCAGAAACATAGCTCATTCCTGACGGTGTTGTTCCCATAAATGGGGACAAGACTTTTAAATCAAAGCTTCCACCGTTGTATTTAGAAATGTCTACAATCGTTTTAGGTGACCGTATTCCCATGATTAAGTTTTGATCACCTAAACTATTTAAATCTAAATCAATTAAAAGCGGCCGTTGACGGAGCTCCATTAAATAAGCTAACGCCAAGTTTGCAGCAAATACTGACTTACCGACTCCGCCTTTTCCGCCGACTACGGCAATCACATGTCCCGGCATATTATAACTTCCTCTTAAAGCCGTAACGTTGTTTAATATCGTCTGTTCCTTGTGATGCAGAATCAATAATTTGAGGTGTTACGAAAACCACAAATTGCGTTTTATTTTTTGAAAATGCTTTCGATCGATAAAGTGTGAATAAAGGATTATTCGGAATTCCTCCTGGAGGATCTTTATTGAATGCAGTACTGATTGTATTCCCCATTGCATTTACAATCGCTGCACTCTCATTATTTTTGATCGTAAAGGTACTCTTAAATTGATGATTAATGATAATCAGTTGTGTTCCAGATTTTCCGCCAAACCCATTATAGTTAAAACTAATTTCCATATTCACATTACTCTCATCAATCATTTTGGGTTTGATGTTAATTTTTGGACCTATGTTTTGCGTGCTAATACTTGTTGAACTAGTCCCATTACTATTTGTCGAAGTTGAAGTATATGGAATTTGAACTTCACGATTGAGTTCTGCTTGTTTATCATTTTCAACTAAAATAATACTTTCTTCGAGGATTCTCGCGTAACCTGCATTTTGAGCGGTAGCGAGCTTTGGAAATAAATTCATGATTGTTCCACTGAGTGATCCACTACCCGAAGTTGTCACACCACCCGTTGTAGATTGACCAAATGAAATTGAACCTGCACTCGTATCCAGCGATGGCATCCAAGAAAATCCAAAATTTCGAATATAATCTTTAGAAAGCTCTACAAAATCTATTGTAAGACGAATCATTTTCGGAGGCTCTGGTTTCTGCTCTTTTTTTGCAACGACGATTCGATTGACAATGATTCCAACACGCGGATCTTCTTTTGGAACTTTCACATCTATAGGATTATTAGTCCCCGCATAGGCATATGTAAATTTTGTATAACCAGGAATTAAATTTTTAGCTGTTTCAAAAGCTCTTTCTTTATCTCCATCGTTATCGACTTGTCCTTCGAGAATAAATAAATTATTCATCACTCGAACTTTAACATTTGGATTATTGACTTCGGTTTGAATTTTTTCAGCAAATATTTGTAACCCAACC
>CAZPTV010000135.1:0-5632 GCA_964589335.1 uncultured Bacteriovoracaceae bacterium | reverse complement strand
CAATCTCAAGAAATGTACCGGCGGTTTTTAAAAATTCTGTAATGGCTCAATTGATTGGATTTCTTTCATCATCCTTTAGTGCAGAAAATGTTGATAAAAACATGTCCCTTTTAGCCGGAAAAATAGGTGAAAAATTCTTTTCAGAAAAATTTAACCTTATTGACGACGGCTCATTGAACAATGGAATTGCAACGACTCCTTTTGATGGTGAAGGTATTCCTCAGAAAAAAAACACACTCATCGAAGACGGTGTCATAAGAACATTTTTATATGATTCATATTATGCTAAAAAACTTCAGCAAAAATCTACTGCTTCTGCTCGACGCGGAAGTTTAAAGTCACCCCCTTCTATTGGCCATTCCAATCTCATACTGAAAAAAGGGAAATATTCTTTTGATTCACTTTTAAAAGACGCTCATGATGGAATTTACATTACTCAAATATTAGGTTTACATACTGCAAATCCTATAACCGGTGAATTTTCACTTGGGGCAAGTGGCTTGCTTATTGAAAATGGAATTCTCACCAAACCCGTCAAAGGCTTTGCTATTTCAGGTAAAATTTCTGAACTTTTTAAAAATATTACACATATTGGTAATGATGAGCGAAATTTTGGTAGCATCACTACCCCATCGATTTTATTTAAAGAACTTTCTATTGGAGGAAGCACTTCATGAAACTTCTTTTCACTGCTGCTACCGATAAAGGACTCAAACGTGCGAAAAATCAAGACAGTGTACTCTGCGACCCAGAGCATGGGATTTTCGCAGTTGCAGACGGCATGGGTGGACACCACGGTGGAGAAATTGCTAGCTTTCTAGCACTACAAAACATTGAAGCTTACTTTAAAACAATTGATCAAGAAGAATTCGAAG
The DNA here is from genome assembly GCA_964589335.1 of uncultured Bacteriovoracaceae bacterium. Lineage (GTDB taxonomy): Bacteria > Bdellovibrionota > UBA1018 > UBA1018 > UBA923 > CAZPTV01. The sequence goes on along the minus strand of CAZPTV010000135.1, from coordinate 4,757 downwards.
GAAAAAATAAAGATAACATTCTTGAACATGCCATTTGGAAGATAAAAGAATCCTTTCGAATTGCAAACTCTGCCATTAAAACTCGTGGCTATGACCAACCCGAACTATCAGGCATGGGCACTACGACTTCTTTTTTATTTTTTCCAGACATACTCTTTCCTGCTGGCAAAACTGAAGTTGCGATCATTGGACAAGTGGGTGATTCTAGATGTTACTATATTAGCCAAGGAAAAATCTGGCAATTAACTCGTGACCACTCCCTTGTACAAGAAAGACTTCGTGCAGGTTTAATTACCAGAAATCAGGCTAAATCCGATCGAAATAGAAATATTATTACACGCTCTGTAGGATATGAAACAAAACTTGAAGTGGATACTTTCTGGTTACAAATTCATTCAAAAGATATTTTTCTACTTTGTAGCGACGGATTGCATGGACTCGTTGAAGACAGTGAAATACTTGAGACTGTACAAAAAATGAATACCGAAGGAAAAAATGCCGAGCAAGTAGCTCAAGAAATGATCCGTCTTGCAAATGAACGCGGTGGTGACGACAATGTATCGGTTGTCATCGCTCAAGTAGAACTATAACTATTCGGATGAAACTTAATGGCTAATAAATTTTATACCATCATGGTCGTTCCAGAAAAATCGGACAAAGTTCGAAAGTTTATAATACCCAATTATATCGTAAAAGGTACTGCGGTTTCTATTGCATTTGTATTAATCTTAGCGGTCATCATGGTACTGGATTATGCAAATGTAATGAATCAAATTACTGAAAATAAAAAATTGCACGTAGAGAATAGACAACTCCGTCAAGCTGTACAAGTTTTCAAAGATAAAATGGTAACGATTGAAAGCACAATGGATCGTGTAAAAACTTTTTCTACAAAATTACGAATTATTACAAATATAGAAGAGGCACCAACTAGTATTTCTCCTGTACCCCCTCCTCCTAGTCTGCCCTTTCCAACCAGCCCGAACACAAATCCAGTTGCTCCAAATTCATCTAAAGTTCAGCCAAATTCTTCTTCAATTGCCATTCCGACCACGACACCTATTGCAGCAAAAGAAATAGACTCATCCAACGGCATGGAAGCGGATACAGATGCGGAAGCAGATGATGAGCTTTTGAACGCTTTTCAAACTGTTGTTCGTGATGAAGTAGCTGAAAGAGCACTTCGAAAAGAAGTCATTTCTGCTCTGATGGTCGAATCGCCTGAATCACTCACGCTTTCAGAGACCGATACTTCTTTATTTGTGAAAAGTGAGTTTGAAAAACTGAATCGAGCATATGAAGTGATGAAGTCATTCACTGAACTTCAAGAATTTGACATCCAACACACCCTTGAACGCTTAGGGGAAAAACGAGCAATACTTGCTGGGACTCCAACTCGACTTCCGACTTTGGGTTATGTCACTTCTGAGTATGGCGTAAGAATTTCTCCTTATGATACCCGCAGAAAAATGCATGAAGGTATTGATATTGCAAATCGCTATGGCGCAGATGTAATTTCTCCCGCAAATGGTCTTGTGACTTTTGCTGGAATTAAAGCAGGTTATGGAAAAGTTGTTATTTTAGATCACGGCAATGGTCTTGAAACTTATTTTGCACATTTATCTCGAAATATTGTAAAGCAAGGTGTTCGCGTCAAACGTGGACAAATTATTGCTTCCGTGGGTAGCTCTGGACACTCAACGGGTCCGCACCTTCACTATGAAGTTCGAGCAAACGGCCTGCCCGTTGATCCATGTTGGTATATACTTGATCAACCAACTGTTTGCCGCATGCGATAAGTATTTTTCAGGAATAATTCTTTACATTCGTCAATCTAATTTTAATATTACAAACATATGAAATTCATACAATTAATTCTATTCACAATACTTTTAATTTCTTGCGCAGGAAAATCAAAACAATCTCAAGACTCTGAACATTTTAACTACCCTAAAGTTCAATTTGAATTTATTCCACCATTATACAAAGAACCTAAAAAATCTTGGTTTCCTGCAAAAAAAGTTGAAAATGAAGGCGTCCCTAATAGTTTGTCTCCCGAAAATGAACACTACCTTTTTCAATATGCTGAAGATTCAAATACAGAATTAGAAAATAATTTGCGCTCTCCCATGGAATCTCACTTAAATCTCACCGTCTATCCTTTACAAAGTAAAGATTGGCAATCACTCCAAGGGCTGGAACTGATTGAACTCGAAAAGCTTCTTTTTGAACCAGATAATATTCAAGAAAATCTAAAAGACCCACCTTATGTTTTATTTCTTAATTCTGACTACGCGTTTATCGGTAAATACAAAAAACATAATCCTCAATGGGGAAAGGGAATTAGTTTTTTAACTGAAATTTTAAATGAAGAACGACCGCTCAATCAAACCATGATGGTTGTTTTCGAAGCAATAACGAATGATAAGAAAAGTCATATTATTGCTCATATTCCAATTTCATTTAAAAAGAATTCAAATCCATTTAAATCTGATTCAAATGCATCTAAAAATTCTGAAGAAAGGCGCTTTGATCGATATGCAGAACAATTTGAAAAGCTAATTGATCAATCAAAAAGTGATGAATTTAAACCCACATTAGACGAGGTATATCAGTTTATAGATGGTTTAAAAATAATCACAGAATAACCACGTAGTGCCTTTTAATAGAGGTTTTATAATCCATTATAACTACTAGGTATTTCTTTCCCACTAAGTTATAATATTGTTATTAGCGTCTAATGGGCTATGTCACAATTTTTTGATATAGTTTTCAAGTTCTTATGGGAGAGAACTTCATGATATTAGAAACAAAAAAAACAATCTTAGTTGCTGATAATGATGATAAATTTACTACTAAGCTTTTCAGTGAAGCAAATTTACACACCGTAAAATGTATTATTGTTAAAAACGAAGCCGATGCACAAAAAATACTTTCAGATTCCCAAATTGAACTTTCAAGTGTTTTTATCAATCCAGAAATCGACAACCAAATAGGTCTATCCATCATACAGTCATCTTATAAAAATAGGCCACTCACTCCGGTCTATTTTCTTGTTTCTGACAATACAAAACTCCCATTAACAACTGATGAGTTAAGACACATTGGAATAAGTGATATTTATAAAAAGCCTTTGGATTATTTTTACATGGTTAAAGTAGCGAACCATGAGTTGGCAGAAATCAAATCCATTAATAATATTATTGACTCAAACCACTCGGATCAACAAGAAATTTTAAATGATGATGCTGCTTATATTTCAATTAATGCTGACACTTATATAGCCGGATCAAAAACGTTTTTTGATCTTTTTATTCGCATTGCTCCAAATAAATATTTAAAACTTCTCTATTCAGGTGACCATCTGCCTGCTGAACGATTTGAACATTATAAAAGCAAAGGCATAAAACATTTTTATATTCGCAAAGATAATCATGAAAAATATTTAAAGCACTGCCAAGAAGTTGCAGATAAAATGATTAAGAGCACAGAACTAGCTGCTGGATTTAGAATTTCTCTAGTTTTAAATTCCGGAGAAGAAACGATTAAATTTTTAAGAAATACTGGAATCTCAGAAGAAAAAATAAAATATGCTAAAAAATTTGTTGAAAGCACCGTGCATTTTGTTCAGCAAATGAAATTAGAAAAATTTGATGAATTTAAAAGCTTCATGAATACAATACAATATTACGAACACGGAGTCTCAACAGCCATGCTTGCCGCTTTGTTGGCAAACAATGTTGAGATCCAATTAGAGAAACCAGTTCAAATTATTGGATTAGCATCTCTCTTTCACGACATTGGCCTAACAATAATGATCAATGGCGAATTGAGTGAAGATGTTACAAAAATGACAACTGAACAAAAGGTTGAATTTTATAAGCATCCTTGGCGTGGCGCTGAAATCATGAAACAAATTCCAGATATAGATCCATTAATTATTCAAGCAATTGACCAACACCATATGAGAATTAATCATCGAGGATTTCCACAAGATAAACCATACCACCGCTCACGTATAAGTGAAATTGTAGCAGTATGTGATGAATACAGCCAATTAATGATTCGAAAAAAATCAAATCCTACTCTAGATGTTCGAAATGAATTAGAAACTAAAGTTCTCAATGGATTTTCAAAGCAAATTGCTTATGCTTTTAGATCGACTTTTTTCCCAAATACACAAAATTAAATACTAAAGAATTTTTCCTGGATTTAAGATTCCCTTAGGATCGAATAATTGCTTTAATTTTTTAAAAATTTCAATTTCTGTTTGCGTGCGTGAATATTGCAGCATATTTTTTTTCAAAAGACCTATACCATGTTCTGCAGAAACACTCCCTTTATATTTCTGTAAAATTTTAAACATGTCTAAATCTAACTTTTCACATGCAATAAAAAACGTTTCTTTTTCTAACGACTTTGGTTTGAGATAGTTCACATGAAGATTTCCATCCCCAATATGACCAAAAACAAACACTTCAAGAACTCCTTTATGCTTTAGAAGTTCGCTATTAAAATCATTGATAAAACTGGATAACTCCGAAACAGGTAGCGCGATGTCATGTTTATGTACCAGGCTCTGCTTTGCAAGTGATTCTGTAATGGATTCTCGAATTTTCCAAATTTCTTTTGCTTGTTCCGTAGATTCTGCGCGTATACCTTCAAGTACTAAATTTTTCTCAAATAACCCTTCTAACCATTCGTCTAATTGATTTTGTGCTTCTTCACGATCGGGTCGTTCAATTTCTAATAGAATT
>CAZPTV010000134.1:0-5639 GCA_964589335.1 uncultured Bacteriovoracaceae bacterium | reverse complement strand
ATTGGCGGGAATTGGTTGTTTAACGGGTGGATTATTTTTAAAAGGTGAAACACCTCTTTTAGTGAATTATATTCCAGTGATCGAACATCCCATTTTCTTGGGTGGGTTAGTTTTATATTTTATTGGAATACTTTGTAGTTTTTTAGATTTTGCATTGTTTCGTTCAGACAATAATTTTAATTCAAATGCAATGGCCTTAAATCAAGGACCAATTTTACCAAAATTTGTAGTCGAAGCGTTAATGGTGTCACGTCCTTATGTAACTTTGGGTGGGATATATTCACTTATCGGAATTTGTTCAATTTTTATTGCTGCTTTAAAATTAAAAACAGGACAAAACCCACATCATTATTATGAGGCAATGATGTGGACGGGTGGACATGCTCTTCAATTTGTAAACGTATGTTTTATGTTAGCAATTTGGAATGTATTTTTATCATACATCGCTCATTCAAATATTATTAAAAGAAATACTTTACTCATTACGAGTGCGCTTTTAACCGCTCCACTTCCAATATTTTTAAGTCTAATGTTCAGTGCACCTGATGAACTTGGAACGATGAAGACGGCAACTCGTTTAATGCAATTTGGAATTTTCCCTGCTGTAATTATTTATATTTTTTCTGCTATTTCATCAATGATGAATCGAATTCAAACCAATTCAAAAATTCTAGATAAAGGATCAGTTTTAGCATTTTTCATGTCAGCATTTATGATGGTTACAAGTTTTGTATATGGAGCAATGATTCAGGGTTCAGACATGCGAATTCCTGGACACTATCACATGGCAATAGGTTCTGTAACCTTAGCTATGATGGCATTTGTAATGATTGTTGTCGGAAAAAATCCAGCGGTTACAGAGATTGCATCCGATACAAAAGATAAACCGTTAAATTGGATGATCATGACCTATTCAATCGGACAAATTATTTTTTCAACAGGACTGTTCATTACTGGATCATACGGTGTCGCTCGAAAAACCTATGGAGTAGACCAACAACAAGTAACAAGTATTGGACAGAAAATTGGTTTTGCAATCTGGGGAATTGGTGGGCTACTCGCTTTAGTCGGTGGTGGTATTTTTGCAGTCGTTGCATTGAAAAGGTATTTTGCATACATGCGATTTTCCAATCAACTCCAAACCAAAATGGATCAACCGAGTTCTGTTGAAAGATAGGAGGTATTTATTATGAAATATAAAAGAATGCCTATTGAAATTGAGTCACCAGAACAAATTGGATATGATAAAATTGAATGCAATTTAACTGAGAGTTCTTTCTCGGACATGATTTTAGATGACATGAAATTAGATTTAAAAGGATTGTTGCTTTGTTATGGCGACCATATGGGTAAGCTTGGATTTCGCAAAACAATCAGTGAAGAGTTTGTGGGGCTTACTGCTGATGATGTGTTGCTGACTCCGGGTGCTGCTGCAGCATTATTTATTATTTCAACTTCTTTGTTAGAAGCAGGTGATGAACTCCTAGTGATGTGTCCAAATTACGCAACTAATATTGAAACACCTCGAGCGATTAATGCTAAAATTGAATTTTTAAATCTTAAATTTGAAAACGGATTTAAATTTCCAATGAATGAATTTTTATCGAAACTAAATTCAAATACGAAACTTGTAAGTTTAACTACCCCTCATAATCCTACGGGTGTTACTTTATCAGAAACAGAACTTCATGAGATTGTTAACGCGATTGAAAAGGCAAATGCATATTTAGTCTTAGATGAAACCTATCGAGATATGAATTTTACAGCGCAAACAAAATTAGGCGCTCTTTGGTCGCAAAGAGTAATTACGGTGAGTTCACTTTCAAAAACTTATGGAATTCCAGGAATAAGACTGGGCTGGATTTTAACTAAAAATAAACGTCTAATGGAAACATTTCTAGCAGCAAAAGAACAAATCGTGATTACAAATTCAGTGGTAGATGAAGAAATCGGTCACCAGTATTATCTTCAACGATCAAAATATTTACCTAAAATTAGAGAAAAAATTAATCTACATACCTCTTTAGTTCAAGAATGGATTGCTCATGAAAATCGTATTGAATGGGTTAAGCCAGTGTGCGGAGTAGCTTGTTTTCCAAGAATTAAAGAATCAGTAAAAGTAGATTTAAATAAATTTTACAAAACTTTAAATGAAGAATTCAAAACTCATGTGGGTTCAGGACATTGGTTTGAAATGGATAAACGTTACTTTAGAATCGGTTTTGGTTGGCCAAAGACAGAAGAACTAAAAAAAGGACTTCTAGCGATATCAAAAAGCCTTGATTTGTCTGTAAATCAATAAGTCTGAGCGCAATCGTGCAGCGCGCATTGTGAAGGGTTTTTATTTGGTGCCCTTTTCATCTGTTCCTATCTAAGTTAAAGTTTTTACAGATGAAAAAGACCTATTTACTGACACCCGGACCTACACAAATTCCTGAATCTATTCTTGCACTTTCATCCAAGCCAATCCTACATCACCGAACACCTGAGTTTTCAAAAATATTTATAGATGTCTGTGAAAAACTTAAAAGCCTTTATCAAACTAAACAAGATGTTTACATGCTGACTGCATCAGGAACTGGTGCAATGGAAGCAGCAGTGACTAATTTGTTTTCAAAGGGTGATATAGTCATCACAATCAATGCCGGAAAATTTGGAGAACGTTGGACTAAAATTGCAAATGCTTATGGGTTAAATCCAATAGAAATAAAATGCGATAACGGCAAATCGGTTAAACCCTCAGACATTGAATCGATTCTTAAAAAAGATTCAAATGTTAAGGGGGTTTTGTTTCAGGCATCTGAAACAAGCACAGGGGCTGCAATGCTCACGCGAGAAATTTGTGAAATTGTAAAAAAGTATCCTCAGTGCATTTCGGTTGTAGATGCAATCACTGCGTTGGGTGTTTTTGAACTACCAATGGATGCGTGGTCCATTGATTGTCTTATTACGGGTTCGCAAAAAGCACTCATGTTGCCTCCAGGTTTAAGTATGATAGCTCTTTCACCAAAGGCATGGTCATTATCTGAAAAATCAAATCTACCCAAATTTTATTTTGATCTAAAAAAAGAAAAAAAAGCATTTGGTACAGGCCAAACAGCTTGGACACCTGCAATTTCAGTAATCATTGGATTGCAAGAAGCGCTTTCAATGATTTTAGCAGAAGGTTTAAGCGAAAGTTATAAACGGCATCAAATGTTAGCAGATGCGACTAGAAATGCAGTCAAGGCTTTGGGATTAGAGCTATTGTCGGACTCCCCATCAAATGCTGTTACAGCAGTTAAAGTTCCTGCAGAAATAAAAGATGGAAAATTAATTCCAAAATACATGAGAGACACTCTCGGTGTTGTGATTACTGGGGGACAAGATGAGCTTGAAGGTAAAATATTTCGATTAACCCATCTTGGTTATATTGGTATTTTCGATATTTTAATTGGAATTGGTGCTCTTGAAATAACATTGCAAAAACTAGGTTATACTAAATTTCAACTTGGCTCAGGGACGGGCGCAGTCACAAAAACTTATTTGGAATATCAGAAATAAGTTTGCGGAGGTTTTAAATGTCAAATATTGCGGTCCTGGGTGCACAATGGGGCGACGAAGGTAAAGGTAAGGTCGTCGATATCTATTCTGAAAAAACCGATATTATTGTTCGTTATCAAGGTGGAAACAACGCAGGACACACTTTAGTTGTGAATGGTGAGAAAACGATTTTACATCTCATTCCTTCTGGGGTTTTGCATCCGAATAAAACCTGTGTCATCGCTAGTGGAGTAGTATTGGATCCCGAAGTATTTATGGGTGAAATTGATTCGTTAAAAAAACGTGGATTACTTGATCCTTCGAGAAATACGAAAATAGTTATTAGTGAAAGAGCTCAAGTGATCATGCCGTATCACAAGATTTTAGATAAATTTAGAGAAGAATATAGCGCGAAGAGCAAGATTGGTACTACGGTTAGAGGAATTGGGCCATGTTATGAAGACAAGGTTGCACGACGTGGAATTATGGTTGGCGATCTATTAGATTCAGAATTACTTAAAGAAAAAATTGAAAGAGCAATTTTAGAAAAAAATGCTGTTCTAAAAAATCTATATAAAGGTACAGAGTTGGATGTCTCCGAATTGCATGTATGGGCATTGAAAATGGGTGAGTTATTAAAACCCATGATTATTGATACACGTTTATTTATTCAAGATGCGATTACTCATAAGAAAAAAATCTTATTTGAAGGTGCACAGGGGACGCTTCTTGATGTTGAACATGGAACTTATCCATATGTTACATCTTCAAATACAATCACAGGCGGAATTTTTACTGGTTGTGGTATAGGTCCAAAATCGATTGAACATATTATTGGTATTTCTAAGGCTTATGCAACTCGTGTTGGGGCGGGTCCTTTTCCTACAGAATTATTTGATAATGTTGGAGATCAAATTCGCAAGCAAGGAAATGAGTTTGGTTCAACAACCGGTCGCCCTCGTCGATGTGGATGGCTAGATTTAATTGCATTAAAATATGCGGTCGAAGTGAATGGCTTGACAGGGATTACCTTAATGAAGGCAGATGTTTTAAATGGCATGAAAGAAGTTAAAGTCTGTATTGCCTACGAAGTTGATGGAAAAAAATATACTCAAATTCCATCAAATATAAGAATATTAGAAAAAGTTAAACCCATTTATGAAAGTTTAACTTGCTGGAAAACGTTACCAGACCAGCCAAAAGAGATGAATGATCTACCAAAAGAATTTAAGGATTATATTTCATATATTGAAAAATTTATTGGAGTTCCTGTCGTCACAATTAGCACTGGCCCCGGACGCGAACAAACCTTAAATCGGCTATAAGTTTTCACTGGTTTAGAGTTTTTTTGAAAAACTCAGCATTTTTTCCCCCATATTCCCACTGTGTGTGTGTGTTTTTCTTCTGAGACACGAGCTATTCGAGGAGCATGACGACGAACGAGGAAGCTAGCCAAATGGGCTGCTGACGAAGTGAGGAGGAATGCGACAAAGAAGAGTGATGTGTATCAGAAGAAAAACATGGTGAGCCCAGACAGATTCGAACTGTCGACCCTTTCATTAAAAGTGAAATGCTCTACCGACTGAGCTATGGGCTCTCACCTAGTTGTAATGGAAGGATATTAGTACCGATCCAGCATTAAGACGTCAATCTTAAATCTTCTCTTGTAATCAAATTTAGAGTTCAGTATCAATGACTTATGGCACTCACATATTCAGAAATGATTCCTCTTGGAAAGTCGGCACCTAAATTTAAACTCAAAGGAATTGATGATAAATTTTATTCTATTGAGCAATTTTCAGGGAAAAAAGCCTTAGTTATCATGTTTCTTTGTAGGCACTGTCCCTACGTAGTTGCCGTGCAGCAACGTCTTGCAGATTTGGCTAAAAAATTTACATCAAAAAATGTACAATTTGTAGCCATTTGTTCTAACGACTCAGATCAGTATCCTGAAGATTCAGTAGATAATTTGCGAATACAAGCCAAGGAACTTGGTTTTGAATTTCCGTATTTAGTAGATACAACACAAGAAGTTGCTAAGTCTTATGGTGCTGTAGCAACGCCAGATATTTTTGTTTTTGATGAAAAACAAATTCTTAGATATCGCGGACGCATTG
>CAZPTV010000133.1:0-5666 GCA_964589335.1 uncultured Bacteriovoracaceae bacterium | reverse complement strand
TTTAACTCGTCTTGAGCAAATTGGTACATCAACTCAAGGTAGGCCTGTTTGGGCACTTTTAATTTCTACAACACCAACCAAAGGTGATGTAAAAATATATGAAAAACCTTCAATTATTATCGATGGAATGCACCATGCTCGTGAAATCATGACAACTGAAGTGGTCGTTGATTTTGCAGATTTCTTGCTATCAAACTATGACGGCAAAGATCCTCAAGCAAAAGCAATTGTAGATGGTTGGAACCTTTGGATGATACCCATGTTTAATCCAGATGGTAACAACATCGTTTGGACAAAAGACAATTGGTGGAGAAAAAATGCTCGTTCAGATGGCGGCTCTACCTATGGAGTAGATCTAAATAGAAATTATTCATTTAGTTGGAATAAATGCAATGGATCTTCAGGCACTAAAAGCAGTGATACTTACAGAGGCGATGCAGGTAACTCTGAGCCAGAGACAAAAGCAATTGCTGCTTTAGCCGATGTTGTTCACCCAACTGCATATATTTCTTACCACTCATATTCTGAACTCGTGATTTATCCATACGGATGTCAGGGTGAATATACCGCAGAGAATGAACTTGAAAGTAAAATTGGTAAAGAGTTATCAATGCTACTTCCAACCGACAGCGGAAAAGGCTATTATCAACATGGAACTCCTTGGCAGTTACTCTACTCTGTTGATGGCGATTCTATGGCCTATATGTTTGGAACTCATGGAGCTGTTTCATTTACCTTTGAAGTAAATCAGTCTTTTCAACCAAGCTATACATTAAGACAGCCGACCGTAGAAAAGCATCGTAAAATGTTGCTCTATTTCTTAAAACGTATTGGCGATAATATGCTTAAAGTAAAAGTATTGGATGGAAAAACAAGTCTTCCAGTAAACGCATCTGTGAAGATCGATACGATTCTTCATAAATCGGGAGAACGTGATTTCTCGACAAATTCAAGTGGTATTTTCTTTAAAGTACTTGATCCAGGTGCTTATAAATTAAATTTCACTGATCAAAAAGGACGTTCAGCAGCCTTGAATCTAAATATGGCTGGGACAAAAGAAGTCGCAGTATCGATGCAATAAATCTGAAAAATCATTTATTATAAATTAAAAAAGCCTGCTTCTTTTTGAAGCAGGCTTTTTTGTTTAAATTTTGTGCATTAACTATTTTGTAGTTTTTGCTTTAACTGATTGTAGTGCTGAAATATCCGTAGCCGTTGCCTCTCTGTATTTTGAGATTGCATTTGGCATACCTGCTTCTGTTAATTTTTGATTTAACAATTTAGAATAATTTGAATCTAAATTAGATGGTGTCATATTACTTGGAATATCAAGTTTAACGCATTTGAAATTCTTAGAAAGTGTTGCATCTCTAGGTTTTGGACATTCAGTGCCTTTACCATATAAAAATGCCTGCTCAGGTGTTCCCGGCGCAGCACCAACTCGAGCATATTGAAGTCCACTTCGGGGTGGAGAACAAAATGCACATGGATCGACCAAACCCCAACCCCATTCAATCCACCACCCGACAGCAGGCCACGCTGATGCGGAATTTGAGTTACCGATAGAAAACAAAAATAATATCATTAGTTTTTTCAAAGTTAGTCTCCTTTTTAATTTTAAATTATTATTTTACAAACTATCCATCATTTCATTAAATTCATTTGCGACATCTGAAAAATCATCATTCGGTCTTAATTTTACACGTGCTTTGCGATTTCCTTTTTTAATTTCACTAAACACTCTTTTGAAATGATATAATGGTCCAGCAGTTCTGTGTGAAAAAATTAATCCAAATATAGAAACAACTAATAAAAATATAATCGACGAAATGACTAGCGTAATAACAACATGGTTGAGTTCGGTGTAAAGTTGTTTTTTTGAATCATCCGTCATCGGACTCAAATCAACTAATACTTCATAATTTTCTTTCATTTTAAAATAAAAAATTGATGCATTCAGTGCGATTAACGAAAGTCCAGTGAGTGATAACCAAAATACATATCTTATTTGATAAGATGGATTTATAAGAATATTTTTTAATTTTCTATTTGTTTTTAATTTGGACATTTTGAGCATCCTTTTGTTTTTAAATTACCTTGTAAAAGAGTGATCTCGTTTTCTGAAGTTTCAATTTGCATCATTGTTACTATGATATTCGATCTAACTTTGATTGCTAAAGATTCCGGGGCATTTGGATGTGCTGCCATATAATCTTGATTTTTCTTTAATATTAATGCTGCTCGTTCTTTGAAATTCGTTTTTTGCTGAATCTCAGTTGCCTCTTTCTTGCATTCACTGCAATCCTGAGCAAAAATCGTTAATGAAAAAAAGGCAGATGCTAATAAAACATGAGCTATTTTCTTTAAAAAACGTTTATTCTTCATCGTTTCTCGTTTAAATTATAGTTAGATGAAAAGCATCATCCCTCTAATATTATTTCTGTTTTGCAATTCTTTGCAAGCAGCGCCTGAGCCAGGCAAAAAAGTCATTGAAGACTTGAGCCTCAATGATGCAATTCAACTCGCATATAACCGTAATTTAGACTTAAAATCACAAGTTTTAAGCTTAGAACAATCCAAACTCAGCTATGATGATGCCTGGGACAGGATGTTCATGCCTAACATCAACCTCTCCGTTTCTTCATCTAGTGCTTACACACTTGGAACCGTTGCTGGAACACCAGCACGAAGACCAACCCCTAGCGACTATAACACTCAACAAGCTAGAAACTTTGGATACCCAACATCGTCTGCTGCTATTGGTTTGGGTAGCTATACTTTATTTAATTTTTGGAAAGATCGAATTGCATTTGATATTTCCAAAATGGCCTATGAAAGCGCTCAAAAATCATATCAGGAGTATCGGCGCTCTTTAAAAAATCAAGTTACTAATGCTTACTTTCAGTCTCGAATTGATCAAGAAAAAATAGATGCGGCAAAACGATCTGCAGATATGGCGCAAACAGTATTTAGTTTGATCAAATCACGAAAAGCCCTAGGAAAAGCAACTGACGATCAAGTGACTTCAGCATCCATTGATATTATTAATGCAAAAATTCAGTACGATTCTACTGTGAAAACTGCCTATGATAATTTAGCAAATTTGAATCAATATTTAAACGCAAGCACAGATCAAAAATATAATTTCACAACGAATCTTATCTTTAAACCCCTTAATATTTCATCCGAAGAAGCATTTCGATTGTTTAAAGAATATTCTCCGACTATGAGGATGGCAAATGTTTCACTTCGTACTGCAGAAGGTACTTTAGAACTCGCGCACAAAGCGCGTTTGCCTTTGCCGACAATTTCATTTAGCGGACTTACGATGACCTACTCTACGGGATATGGAACAGGTTCGACCAGTTACTCAAATTCAAATAGTACCTATCCTGCTGGACAAATGAATATTGAAGCATCCGTATCACTTTCACTTCCAATTTTAGGTCCTGGGGGTCTATTGAACTCTAGAGTTTTGGAGGGATCTGTCATTTCACGTGAAATGGCTGAAATTAATGCAATGAAAGCTTCTATTGGCGGTGAAGTTGAAGTCGGAAAACGAATTGTTGCAATTAAAAATATTGAAACGCAAATTTTAGATCAAAAAAGTGCCTATGAAAAAAATACTCAACTCTTAGACAGTTTGTTAATTAAGGCATCAAAGCAAACTGTAAACCATTTAGAAATGAGAGATGCGATTCGTGATGCAAGAACGGCTCATCTTGCATATTTAGATGCAACCTATTCACATGTTTCACAAAAAAATTCATTTGCTGAGTATTTAGGTCTAGACGACTTTCCGTCCGACATTACCCCTGCTTCAAATGAAAATAAAGCTGGAGACAAAAAATGAAATTTATTTTTCTACTCTTTTTTATTTCTAACATTGCTTTTGCACTACCTAAAATTGAACAAAATCCAAAACATTTTCCTAAAAAAGATCTTCCCATCGATCAGATCTATGACCGAAATATTCGTTTATCTGCAGACGTCGGATCAAGAACTAACTTTACTGATGGTTATATCTTGAGCGGCCAAATAACTTATCAAATGCAATATTTCGGTTTCGATTCCAGAGTTTCGTATTCTGATGCTAAGTTTGAAACATTTTTTACAAAACCAAGACAAGCAGATAAAGATGCAACAACTTCAGCTGCAAGCCTTGGCGATGAAACTTCTGAAGTAAATCGCCAGCGTAAGGGTACCGACCGTTGGTCTTATTTACTCATACAACCAGGCTTTTCAGTAACGGGTAAGTTTTTTCCAAATAAAATGAGACGCTTTTCTCAAACCGGACGTTTTGGTTTTGGTAAAGTTTTCATGAGAGACTCTGCATATCGAAATGGATTTAGAGGCTGGATTGCTACTTGGGATGCGCATTTTAACTATCAACTTTCTGAACGCAGTCCATATTCATTATTTGTCGGTGCAACTTATAATTTTGGCTGGGTAAATTCGATGGATGCTACTCACGATCGCAAAAGTACAGGCCGTATTCCCATGGGATTTTTTCTAGTCCACTTAGGAATGAATTATTCATTCCTTTAATAATTCATTAACCATTCACCCATTACACATTTAATATAATTTGATTCAAGAAATTGCGCTAAGTATGGATGGTCTGCTGCCTGAGTGCCATCATGTGAAATCTTAAATGATCGATTCCAGGCTTGCGACGCTCGAGCAATTGTATTTAAAAAATCCTCTCGACTAAAATGATACGAACAAGCCGCCATCGCTAAAACACCATCGTCATGTAAAAATCGCATGGCTTCATAAAAACACTTTTCATGACTTTTAATTGTTTGATCTGAATGCTTTGACGAAGAAGAAGTTGCGGGCGGGTCCATGACTATACCCTTAAACTTTTTACCCGGAAAAAGGTTTTTTTCTTTAAAAAAATCTGCTTCCACAGTTTCGACACGATTTTGCAAACCGTTTTCTAAAGCAATTGCTAATAGAGTTTCTAAAGCAGGTCTAGAAATATCTACTGCGATTAACTTTGCTTTTGATGATTTTTTTAATACCTGTAAACCCCATGCTCCCACATAAGAAAAACAATCTAAAATTTCGACGTCATCATTTTGAAATGATGACATTCTATTAGCAAATACAGAACGGTGATCGCGTAAATCATAAAAATATCCAGTCTTCTGTCCTGTAAGTGGATTTAGAAAAAAACGTACTCCACCTTCAAGCGCATGAATTCCTTTGGGAGCATTACCCCACTCAATGTTTTCACGTTTTGTTTTTTCTAAATCTCGAATTGGAATATCATTACGTAACAAGCCAGATTGAACACTCATTTTTTCATCAAACCATTGCTGCATCCACAGGATTAACTGGTCAGAACCAGCAGAGTGACATTGAACTACTGGATATGCTTTTGACTCTAATGTATCAAAAAGGTCAATCACTAGGCCAGGCAAACCGTCGCTTTCTCCAAAAGCAAGTCTGAATGAGTTTTTACCCATTTCCCCTGTTGTGATTTGCTTAGAATATGCACGTAATCTTGTGCGGTAAGCCCAATCCATTCGTTTAAAAAACAATGCACGTGTTTGTTCTTCATTACGAAACTTACCTGACTCAAAAAGACGAAAAGAGATTA
Organism: uncultured Bacteriovoracaceae bacterium; assembly: GCA_964589335.1. Lineage (GTDB taxonomy): Bacteria > Bdellovibrionota > UBA1018 > UBA1018 > UBA923 > CAZPTV01. The sequence continues at coordinate 58 of CAZPTV010000133.1, read as the reverse complement.
ATGAATGTGGGTTATAAAATCCATAACCTATCGTTTCTCCTGCTGATGACTCAAGACT
>CAZPTV010000132.1:0-5668 GCA_964589335.1 uncultured Bacteriovoracaceae bacterium | reverse complement strand
ACACAGACTAGATTTGATTCATCATCAGGAACTGGAAGTGTATTGTATTATTATAGCGCTGGAGACACATAGCCGCTCCCACCTGTTTTGCCGCATAATGGAGACTATGCTGCAGTTGGTTTTATAAAAAGTGATGGTATAGCTAGACGGTTCTATGTATCGATCTATAATCATGAAAATGGTTCATGGACAACACCTGTGCCAATTACTGATTCAGGTAATAGTAATGATGTCACTTGGGCGGATCTTGCCATTAATTCAGGCGGAGATGTGTTGGCAACATTTTCTCAAGTTTCTACTGATAATTTAGAACATGTGTTTGGAAGAATTTATACAGCCAATGAATGGCAAACAACAAAAAGATTAGATATCTCATCTGGAGTTCAAGCCGCTGCGGCACCGGCATTTACAAGACCATCGGGCTCAATTGATAATGAAAGTTATGGAGTCGTGACATTTTCTAGCAGTGATGGTTCTAATCGAAAAGCTTTTGCTACATTTTATCGTTAATGAGACTGATTTAATTTATAAGTACGAAGCCAAGATTTTATTCCTTCTAATATTATGAGTCCAACAAAGACGAGCATCATTGATGACAAAATTGCATTTATATATGCTCCATTAGGAATAAAGTTATTAAAAATACTTTGAATGCCGGCGGTAATGGTAGTTGTGGCTACAAACGTTAAAGGGATTAATGTAACCCAAATATATTTTTGTTTTCTTAATTTAAGTAAAAAAGTAGTCGCAATAATGAGTGCAATACACGCAAGAAGTTGATTTGCAATTCCAAACATAGGCCAAATGGTTGAAATGGAGCCATTCGCTATAAAATATGTCCATGCACCAACAATAATTGCAGTCGAAAGAATTGCACTAGGTATCGAGTCATGTTTAGAGACTTCAGATGCAAGTTTTATATTGAAGGGTTTGATAAAATTACCAACAGATTCTTGAAGTAGATATCTTGCTACTCGAGTTCCGGTATCTATCGTTGTAAGTATAAATAAAGCTTCAAACATAATTGCAAAATGGTACCAATAGCTCATCAATGACTTCATAAATGGAAGTGATGAAAATATCTGTGCCATCCCCACAGCAAGAGAGACGGCTCCACCAGGTCGACCGGAAACTTTTTCTCCGACAGCAAGTTCTAGTTCTGGCAATTGAACGGGAGACATTCCAAGAGATAAATATTTTTGTGCGCTTAAATTAATTGCAAAATAGTCTTCTGGATACAATGAAGCAGCTGCAATCAGCGCAATCACACCCACGAGTCCTTCTAATAACATTGCTCCATAACCGATCATACGAATATCAGTTTCGTTTTTAATCATTTTTGGAGTTGTGCCGCTTGCGATTAATGAGTGAAACCCAGAAATAGCACCACAAGCAATTGTAATAAATACAAAAGGAAAAAGTTTACCTGGAATGATAGGGCCACCGCCGTTTGCCCAAATACTAATCGCAGGCATTTTTAAATCTGGGCGTACTATAAATACTGAAAGTACAAGAAAAAGAACTGTACCTAATTTCATATAAGAGCTGATGTAATCTCTTGGGCATAAAAGCATCCAAACGGGTAAAATAGATGCAATAAATCCATAGAGAGCAATGGCTAAAATTATTTTATTTTTTTCGAGTAAAAATAGATGACCCCAACTAGATTCTGGAACCCATTTTCCAAAAACCACTGCACATAGTAGAGAAATGACGCCAAATATAGAAGCTTTTTTAATTGCGCTTTCAGATCCTCCATTTATTTTATAAATGTAAATACCCATAATAAATGCGAGAGGGATTGAAAATGCAATTGTAAATGATCCCCATGCTGACTCTGAAAGTGCATTGACAACGGCAAGTCCCAATCCTGAGAGCGCAATAACAACAATAAATAAAATGGAAATGCTTGTGAGAATGCCAGAAATGGGACCCATCTCTCTTTTGGCGATTTCTGCAATTGAACATCCGCCGTGTCTTACTGAAGCAGCTAAAATAATAAAATCATGTACGGCTCCACCCAAGACGACTCCAATTACGAGCCATAAAAATCCCGGTAAAAATCCGAATTGCGCAGCAAGGACGGGCCCAATTAGTGGACCAGCACCACTGATTGCAGCGAAATGATGTCCAAAGAGAACCCATTTGTTCGTTGGATAGTAATTATGACCATCAAATTTTGTATGCGCTGGGGTAATGCGGGTTGAATCGAGTGCTAGTATTTTTGCTGCAATGAAAGCAGAATAATATCTGTAAGCAATGATGAATACACAAAGTGCAAATAAAAGATATGGAAGTACTGGCATGTTGACATCTTAAACGAAAGTTCCCTATGATGAAAATACTTTTACAAGGGGAATCCGGTGAAAGTCCGGAACTGTCCCGCAACGGTGAATAATTAATATAATTAAAGTCCGAATACCTTGTTCAGTTGACAAATAACCTTAAGCCTCGAAGGAAGGTAAATTGGTATTCAAAATTATTATTCTATTCATATTATTATTAACAGCGATTCATTCCGCCTTTGCTGAAAATCTAGGTACAATCATAGTTGAGAGTTCTTCTGTTTTTGAAAATGAATCTACAAGTTATGAAGCACATAGAATTATCAGACCCGTATCCAAAATGGATCGTGATCTATCAGAAAGTGTAAAGAAAATATCTGGGACTCAGGTAAAATCGAATTCAGGTGTGGGAAGTCTTACAACCATTGTATCTCCAGATGCACTCAATGCTTCTTCAACTCAGCTGAGCATTGATGAAATACCAATTCCAGATCCATCTGGTCTTGGAATTAATTTATCGCTCATTCCTGCAGGAGTGAGTAAATCAGTAGAGTTAAGATCAGTATTCTATATTACTGATTCACCGTTTTCAGTTCAGTCCCGTTCACACGGTTCACGATTAAATATGAATACGCAAGGGTTGGCGGTCGGATCAAATCCAAACTCACTGAGTGGAAATATTCGATATGGTTCTGCACAAACACTGCATGCAAGCACAGTATATGAAGGTGGAAATGAAAATACCGATTATTTATTTGGAGTAAATTGGAGCTCAACGAAAGGTAACTTTCAATATAGAGTTCCTGAGACAGGAGATTCTAAAATAAGAGAAAACAATGATTCTGCTGGTGCCTCAATTTTAGCAAAGCTAAGACATAAAACCTCATCGACTGGAAAAGTTGAATCCATTGCATTGCTTTCAAAACTAGATAGAACAAACCCTGGTCCAATCTCATTTTCTACACGTGACCATGAACGGGATCAATTTCAACTCCTAGGTGCATCATTTAGTGATCCAAAATTATTTTCAGAAAATACAGGCGTAACTTCTATGGTATCTGGATCAATTAACAGAGTTCAAAATATGATCTCTGATCAAATAAGAACGGATGCGCATACTTCCGGCATTTATGCGATGGCTGGAATGAACACAAATCTCAATAACTCAAAATATGATTTTTCAGTGGATGAAAATATTGAAAAAATGAATGATGGTACTGGACGTGAACAAAGAAGCACATTCGGAATAAATGCACAGTCAAAATATGAATTTAATGAAACAAAGGCATTTCCTCGATTACGTTTAGAAAATACAAATGGTTTTGGTAATATATTTGATGGGTTTCTTGTAATCGAAATTCCTCATATTATTAATGAAAAGTTAACAAATACCCTAGGCTATGGGTACCATCATCAACTTCCACCGATTATGGCATTAACTGGGTATAATGCTGGCGGAATACTCGTGTATCCGAATCACAATATTAAAGTTGAAAGAGATTCAACTTTTGAATTGAATTCAATTTTGGGAATAGAGAACTTCACATTTTCAAATCGGGTATTTTATAATTTCATTCAAGATCGTGCTGTTTATAATTCTATTTCATTTATATCTGCTCGCTATGAAAGCGTTCCAAGGGCGTCTATTTTTGGAGATAGTTTAGGAGTCCATTATGATTTTTCTGAAAATATTTCGGTTGATCATTCTTTAACATTGCTAAGAGCCTGGGATCGTATGAGCGGTAGAGAGTTTCCGTATAAATCAAGACTGAGTCATTATTCAAATTTAACAGTTAAATTGACGAAAAAAGTAAGTGGAACCATTGAAGAATCTTGGGTAGGAAAGCGATTAATAAATATGACAGATTCGCAGTCAATTTCACCGATGTTTCAAACGAATCTAAAATTAAATTGGAATCTTGCAAAAAATTCTAATCTTTGTTTTTCGATAAGAAACCTCTTAAATGAAGGTGATTATGTTAGTGCAGGATACCCAGCAGAAGGAAGAAGTTACGATTTGGGTCTTCAAATATCGGCACTTTAATGTAATGATAGTGCGATATGATGCACTCAATAGTTATTCCAATATTTAATGAATCCGATGGCATTACTTATTTAGATCAACGTTTAAAACCAGTTCTTTCTGAAATAGAAAATATTACTGGCGCTAAGGTAGAGGTCATACTTGTTAATGATGGCTCGCGCGATGATTCAGCAGCAAGAATGGATGGGCTTCATTCTACCGATCCGAGATATAAAACAATTCATCTATCCAGAAATTTCGGACACCAAGTTGCCATTTCTGCCGGAATTGAATGGGCAAAGGGTGAGACGGTTACGGTGATGGATGCAGATATGCAAGATCCACCAGAAGTCATTCTAGAATTTTTAAAAAAATGGAAAGAAGGATTCGAGGTCGTCTATGGTGTACGTTCGCATCGCGAAGGTGAAACAGCATTTAAGCTTTTAACTGCAAAAATATTTTATCGTATCATTCGAAAACTCACGCAATTTGATATTCCAGTCGACACAGGTGATTTTCGTTTAATGGATCGTAAGGCAGTGGATGCATTTTTAAAACTTCCTGAACGACATCGCTTTATTCGTGGTTTGGTATCATGGATAGGTTTTAAGCAAATTGGAGTGGAATATAAACGAGAGCCAAGAAAGTTTGGAGAAACTCATTATCCATTTAAAAAAATGTTTAAATTTGCATTAGACGGTGTGACTTCATTTTCAAGTTTTCCGCTCCAAGTTTCAACTTATTTAGGCTTAATGACTTCTTTTGTGTCATTTTTAGGTGTTATTTTGACATTATATTTTAGAATTTTTACAGATCGAACTATTCAAGGATGGACATCAATGCTCATAGCGGTTTTATTTCTTGGTGGCATACAGTTATTATCTTTGGGAGTCATTGGAGAATATTTGGGTCGTGTATTTGATGAAGTCAGAAATCGACCGTTGTATTTTGTGCGTGAAGCACGTGGATTTGAATTAAATAAAAAATAAATTTTAAAATTTAAACGTTTGAAATGCAGAAGGGATCGAGAACCATTCTCGATCCCTTCTTTTTGGGTTCACACTAGTTTAGTCACTATTTGGGTGACGCTTTTAACCACCACCGTGTGGAGGACGACGTCCTGGATTTGGTGGTTGACCAGGTCTTTGAGGAGCTGGTTGTCCAGGTTGTGGCCTATTTGGTGCCGGATTCACACCTGGTCCATGTCCAGGTCTTGGTGCTGGAGCTGGGGCAGGTCGATTCGGCATTGGTTGACCGGGTTGCGGTCTTCCAGGCATTGGTGGTTGAGGTTGAGGTCTGTTCGGCTGTGGCATAGGTCGAGCAGGTTCCGAAGGGCGACCAGGCATAGGTCGAGCAGGTT
>CAZPTV010000131.1:0-5693 GCA_964589335.1 uncultured Bacteriovoracaceae bacterium | reverse complement strand
CCAAAATGTGCTGAGTAGTGGTATAAGTGCAATAAGGGAAGCTAGAAAAAGTACGAGTAACATGATTCGATTAAACCTTTTTCGAAAAAAATATTTTCTCGCTATTTCTTGGTTCATCGCTTTTTCATAACGATTGCTTCTTATCTTTACATCCATTTATTTTTTACCCCTAGCAATTAAGATTTTTGCAAAGCTATTAATCAGTAAAAATACGAAAAAAAGAAGAAGTCCAATTTCAGATAGTGCAGCAAGATGAAGGCCACCTTGAGCTTCAGCATATTCGTTAGCAATGACAGAGGCCATTGTTTGCCCGGGTGCAAAGAGAGATGCCGAAACCTGAGCACGATTTCCAATGACCATAGTCACTGCCATCGTTTCACCGAGTGCTCTTCCTAATCCTAATATGATTGCACCCCAAACCCCACTCATTGAACTTTTTAACACTGAAAGCTTCATCATTTCCCAAGCAGTAGAGCCAAGTGCAAGAGCGGCTTCTCTTTGTTCTCTTTGTACTGTTTTAAAAACTTCTTTTGAAATGGAGGAAATCGTTGGAGTGATCATTATTGAAATGATTAGACCAGCGGTTAACATACCAACGCCATAAGGTGGCCCTTGAAAAAGAGGTAAAAATCCAAAATATTTATTTAAAAATGGTTGAACAGTTATTCGCATCCAAGGAGCGAGAACAAAAATACCCCAAAGTCCGTAAACCACTGATGGTATAGCAGCGAGCATTTCAATTAAAAATCCAAGAATGATTGAAAGCCATTTAGGTGCTAGTTCATTTAAAAAAAGCGCAATCCCAATACTTAGTGGTGCAGCGATGAGAACGCCGAGTAGAGAAGAAACGACGGTACCAAATATTACAGGTAAAGATCCAAAAATTTCTTGAACTGGATCCCAAGTTGTAGATGTTAAAAAATTAAAACCAAACTTTTCTATCGCTGGTTTTGAACTTTTAAATAAAAAATAGGCAATCGAAAATAATAAAACAAAAAGCATTGAAGATGGAACGAGTAACCCTTTAGAAAAAATTTGGTCACCTAGTCCGACATCCTTTTTAGACTTACGAAAAGGTCGTTTGATTGACCTTTTCGTAAGGTTTGAATTTTTATTTTTATTATTCGAAAGTGATTCCATTAATCTTTGTATCTATTTTCTTAATTAAGGATGTAGGTAAGGGTGAGTAAAAAAGTGGCTCAGCTAGTTTTTGTCCATCTTTCATTGCCCATTTTAAGAATTTCTTGATTCTTTCACCCTTATCTTTAGGCATTTTTTGATAAACTAATAAATATGTAAAACCACTTATTGCATATGAGTCTTTACCGTCAGCATTGGTTATTGAAACACGAAAATCTTCAGGCATTGCTTTTAATGCTCCGGCTGCTGCAGAAGTAACACTTTTAATGCTTGGAGTAGTAAATTGACCCGCTTTATTTTTAATTGAAGCATAAGCTAATTTATTATTTTCTGCGAAAATTAACTCAACATAACCTATACTTCCTGGAGTTTGTTTAACAAGGCCAGATACGCCTTCATTTCCTTTACCACCAAGTCCCACGGGCCAGTTAACTGCTGTTCCTGCGCCTACTTTTGATTTCCAGTCAGCGCTAATTTTTGAAAGGTAATCGGTAAAGATTCCAGTTGTTCCAGAGCCATCGGAACGATGTACGACCATGATATCGGATTCAGGAAGTTTAATTCCAGGATTTACTTTTACAATCGCAGGATCATTCCATTTTGTTAATTTTCCAAGAAAAATATCTGCAATAATTTCTGGTGTAAATTTTAATCCTTTTTCTATACCAGGAACATTGAAGGTAATGACTACTGCACCTAATACAGTAGGGATATGAAGCACTGGTGCTGGTGCTTTTGAAAGTTGTTCATCTGTCATTGGAGAATCAGTTGCACCAAAGTCGACAGTTTTTTCTGAGAATTGTCGAATGCCGCCACCACTTCCGATAGATTGATAATTAAATTGAGAATCGGCATCTACTTTTTGATATTCTGAAAACCACTTTGAATAGAGTGGATAAGGAAAGGTAGCTCCCGCTCCATTAATTAAAGTTGCTGAGTTGGCATTTTGCACGCTGAGGCAAAGTATGAGCCCTAACAGAATCTTGACAGTTATCATTTTTTTCTCCTTCAAATTGGTAATTAATAATAATTCTTTTAATTAGACGATCGATTTTTAGATTTTTGTTTTAATGTTTGGTTAGAAAATCAAAAATGTATTCGTCAGGAATTGAGTATTCATATTTATTTTTAAAACTACTTATTATTTTGACACTGGTTAGATGCAATGAAAAAATTACCTCAATATTATTATTTTCACCAATTTAAAATGGTGGGGGGTTTTTGATGAATAAAGGAATTATTTCCATAGGCCTTTTGTTGATATCTGTATTTGCATCGGCAGAGGATAAGTTTAGTTTAGACGATTTGCGACTTCCAGATGATGCGGTTCAGGTTATGGATGATCAAGCGAAAGCAAGCGACGCAATAAAGTGGGTTGGTGTTGGTAAACGTTGGGCAGCTACAGTTGATGCTTCAGGAAAATATCTTGCAGTTTATGATCTTTCATATTCAAACTTGTTAACAAGACTTCATCTAGGTCGTTGTGGAAAAAATGAGTTCACATCAAAAGATGTTAAAGATGCATTGAATTCTGAATCTGATGGACTCAATAGCAGTGACGAAAAAATATTAAATAAGGCATTAAAACAATTATCTGAAGAAACTGCCTTTAGCCAAAATGGACTCCCAGAAAACTGGTGGAAAAGCATTTCTTGGGAAAATGAGAGCATTTCAAAATCTCAAGATGCTCCATCTGTTTTTAATTTAGGTGAAATAAAATTAAGTGATCACTTAAATAGTAATGATCTGTCCGATATGGAAGCTATGGCTAACGAAGGTACGATGACGACAGAAAAATTTAGATTCAATGTCAGAGCATTTTTAAAACAATTTGTTTTTGAAAAACAACCTGACGGATCTTATGAAATGTATTTTGTACCGAATACTGATTTACAAGATCCAGAAGCTAAAGCTTCAATGCCAAAGAAAATGATCGACTTTAAATCACCAAAAGCGCCCATGTATTCAATCATGGCGTGGAAGGCAGTTCAATCATTGGTTAATCAAATTATTAAAAAGGTGAATTTACCTGTTATAGGTTCAGTTTTTGAATTAGCTGTTGGAAAATATTTTGATTATCAAGATCAAATGTTAACCGCACATCAATTGATGGTTGTTGAACAAATCGTAGCCGCAGTTAATGAAGAGTCATTTAGTTCTTTTACATTATTTAGTCCAGATGAACTGATTGTAGCTACAAAATCGGTTAGTTATTCAATGTCTGGAATGTTTGGACTAGTAAAATGGTGGTTTAAAAATCCATTAAAAGAGTTTGATAAAATGCTTGAAGATGAAATCATCTTTGAACAAGCATCACGTCAGTGGTTTGCAGATCATAAAACCTCACTCATTGAATGGGCTCCACGTTTTATGGTTGGAGAAAACATTGACCATAATAAGTATGTCTATCTAACTTCTCGTGAATGTCGATTTAAGATGATAGGTGGATTGACACCAAATCTTGAAGCGGCATCGAACGATGAATCATTTTCAAGTTTAGAAGCTGATAAAAAGAAACCATATACTTGCGGTAAAAATGGACCAAAGGTTTCTATTAATTATCAAAACTTGAAAAAAGAAACCGAAAGACGCGAACATTTAAAGAGATTGGGAACTTTTCTTGATTACACAAGCGGGATGATACCCATGTTCGGAAGTGTGGTGAATTTTGCTTATGGTTATTTTGTATTAAAGCCAATTGAGCTTACGCAAGAATGGGAAGCACGTTTAATGAACCATCTTGAAGAGCGCGTGTTAAAGCGTTCTGAAAACAGAGACGCTGAACTTGATACTTTATATTCTCAAAGATTGAATCCAAGAGAATTGAGTCGTGAGGGAGAAGAAAAACTCATTAAAATGAGAAGACACGATTTAGGTATTGGTGGATTAAACTAATTTTCTTGAACCTGCTTTTAAAAAAACCCGATTTGGATATTCCAAGTCGGGTTTTTTATTTGATTTGAGAACAATTGTTTACGAAATCAAAACTTCATTTAAACTAGAATTTAATCAATGTTAATTAAAATAACCATTTTCATTACTCTGTTTTTTTCTTCTCAGACGGTTTTAGCTAAACCTGTTAAAAAAACGAATAAACAAAGCGCATTTGAGTTTGCAATTGAGCGACTTCAATCGATCAATTTATCACCTGAATTTATTGAATATATTAAAGCAAATTATGTTGAAGAAGATAGAGACGAAATTGTTCCAAAGAGTGTATTAGGTTTTTTGGTTAAGCGCTCAGACTATCGTACGCATTATAGTGATAGAGCCGTAAGAAGATGTGAAGAGTTTATTGAAACATACGGCAAGTATTTACGAAAGACAGAAGAAAAACAGGGAATACCAAAGCAAATTATAGCGGCATTGATTTGGGTTGAAACAAAGTTTGGAACGCAGCTCGGAAAACATAATATTAACGAAGTGTTTTTTTATTTAGCAATGGCAGACCATCCTGATTTAATAAAAATTAGCTTAGATGAATTAAAACGTAAAGATCCCGTTAAGTATAAAACACATAAATTAAAAGTGAGAAAACGCTCGAAAGACAAAGCACAATGGGCATTAAAAGAAATTAAAGCGTTGGATGAAATGTTTAGAAAAAAACCAGAAATGGTGAAGTCGATAAAAAGTTCATTTGCAGGAGCTTTTGGAATTCCTCAATTTATTCCTTCTAGTTATTTGAAATGGGCGAAATCTGCTACAGAGGGGCAAATCCCAGATCTATATAAGTTAGATGATGCAATCGAAAGTGTTGGTTATTATCTAAAAACAAATGGTTGGAAAAAGAATAATGGTAAAGCGCAAAGAAATGCAATTTATCATTACAATAACGCTGATGGTTATGTAGATGTAATTATGAAAATCGCGACTGATATACAATAATCACGTCGCGATTTTTGTTGAACAATTAAAACTATTTAAATCGAATCCCAAACATAACTTTCATTTTCATAAGCATGTTCTGCAAGAGATTTGATTAATTCGTCATCGTTATCATCAATTTTACCAAAGTTACCTTTGGTGCGACGTCTAACTTGTCCTGCAAAGATGTTTAATATTTCAAGTTCTTTTCCTGATTTCTCTAGACCTTTTTCTTTGATCGTATCGTTTACTCGAGAAAGAGTGCAGGCAAGTGCAAACAAATCAATCATAATGTCTGCGAGACGTTTGGTTGCAAATTGTTTTCCGATAATGTTTTTTCCATGTTTTCTTAAAATTCGGTCTGCGGCGGCAGCTAAGTCACGTGCACCATCTTCAAATATAGCTGCTTGGTCTTTTATTGCGGGATGCATTTTAGTGAAAACATTTTTCTTAGCTCCAAGACCCGTTGCTTGAGAAAAGCGTCGTGAAGCATATTCTGAAATCACGCCGAATCCTTTAATCGGATCATTAAAAATACCATCTAAGGATTTAGATAGTTCGCTTAAATTTTTACCCACATCATTCATCGCCGTTAATGCAATAAATAATCTAAGGATTTCATTTGTACCCTCAAAAATACGATTGATTCTACAATCTCGCATGATTCTCTCGTAAGGAAACTCACACAT
>CAZPTV010000130.1:0-5713 GCA_964589335.1 uncultured Bacteriovoracaceae bacterium | reverse complement strand
ACAACAAGCGCATTGTATTAAATTTTTCTGACGGATCACTAGACGGCTCTGTTAAAGTTTATTCGTCGAAAATGAATATTTTAAAGCAAAGCGAATATGCAAATGGGAAACCCGTAATTCCAAGTAAAGCATCAAGAAGTATCGGTTCAACTAAAGAATAAGGATTCCTTTCAATGATCTATTTTGTTTCAGCCTCTGAAACACCCACGCTAGGACAAGTTCGCAAACAACTAGAAATAGAAACAGGTAGTGTATCACATTTTCAATCTTTAAAATCTCTTTACTCAAAATTAGGTCATACCTTAAATGGCGTAGTGATTTTACATTATCCAAACAAAGACGAATTAAAAAATGACTCAGATAACTTAATAAAGTTGAAGAAATTAAAGCAAACACAAAATCTTCAACTGCTTTTCATTCACGAGTTTGACAGCATTAAAATGGGGCAATTTATCTACAAGCTTGGTTTTGATGAAATTTTACCAAAACATGTCCTAGTCAAAACATTAAAATTAAAAATACAAAAGGCTTTTAAACTTTTTAAATATCGTATCAACCAACCCCATCAAAACCATATTAAAGATATTGTTGTAGTTAAAACAGGACAGAAAAAAAATCTTCAAAGCGAATTCAACCAATCAAAACAAGAATTAGATTTGATTGGATGGACAAAACCAAACACATCAACTGTAAGCCAAACCAATAAAAAAACCGATTTATTTAAGAGCGTTTTAAACAACAAAGAAAAGCAGGCTTATTTAAATACTATTTTAGAAAAAAAAGTAACCGGAATTCTCTGGACGCAAGGTCAAAAATTTAAAGTCCCAGTCAATATTAAAAGCGTGCTCAGTAAAAAAATGATCGCAGAATTTCCAAAAGATATAACACCCGAGAAAATGATTGCCGAGTTAAAAAAAAGTAAGACAAAGACATTTTTTGTTAATTTTAATCTACCTCAATGCAGTATTTTTTTTGAACAGCCACTTGAAACAGTATTTTTTGCAAAAACATCTTATGTCATACCAACCCCAGCACTCCTTTGGAGAGTTCAAAGAAGATCTTACGAACGCTTACAATTTTCACCTCATATTATTAAAAAAGTTGATTTTACTTGGAAAAATAAAACAAACTTAAATATTTTAACATCAAAAATGATTATTCGTGATCTGAGCGCTGGCGGATGCTGTGTGTATTTTCCTGATAACGATAAAAATGCAAATAGTCTTAAGGTCGGTGATACGATTCAGTTCTTAGAATTTATTTTAGAAACTAAAAAAATCAAATGCCAAGCTGAGGTTCGATGGGTTAAGAAAATTAAAATAAATGGAGTTTCTAAAAATGCGCTTGGAGTTCAGTTTATTGAAATTGAAGAAGAACAATGGCGAACAATATTTTTATATGTAATCGAACATCTTTTTACTCAAAAAGATGAACACTCATGAATGACCGGTTGTAATATCTGGTTTCAATAGCTTTTCTTTTCTCACTTGAATTGTATAATATTTTTCATAATAACCTTGCTTCTGAAGTAGCTCTGAATGCGTACCACTTTCAATGAGTTCACCTTGCTGAAAAACAAATAGACGATCCACATTTCGTAAAGTAGAAAGTCGATGTGCCACGATTAAGACCGTTTTACCTTTAAAAGCAAGCATTGAAGCATTTTCGACCCATTTTTCAGTAACTAAGTCAATATGGGCTGTAGCCTCATCTAGGATTAAAATACTGGGATTGCGAACAATGGCTCTTAAAAATGCAACCATTTGTTTTTCTCCCACCGATAGATTTGCCCCTTTTTCATAAACCTCTTGGTTTAAATTCAATCGGCCATCCATAAATGGCTCGCGAATCATCAACGGTAACTCCTCATAACGTTCCCTACATTTTTCATCCCAAAGAAATATATTATCAGCAATGGTGCCACTAAAAATAAATGGATCTTGTTGTATATAACCAATTACACTCCTCAATGACTGTCGATTTAACGAATGAATATCTTGCCCATCAATCGTTATCACTCCTGAGTCTGGCTTATAAAATTTTAGAATTAAAGAAGTCAGCGTCGATTTGCCAGCACCCGTATGACCAACAATTCCTATCTTTTCTGAGGCATTAATTTTAAAGTTAATATTTTTTAAAACGGGTTTATTTTTAAGGTATGAATAATTTAAATTTCTAAATTCAATTTCGCCTTTCACAGGAAGCTGTATAGGCCGGGAACCCTCATCCCGCTCAATTGGACGGTCCATAAATTCAAATATTTTTTCACATGATGCCATTGCCGCCACAAAAAGGTTATATTTTTCAGTCAATGAGCGTATTGGAGTATACAATGCCTGCAAATAAGAAATGAAAGCGACCAATAGTCCTAATGTTATCGTGGTTCCTAAAAAATTCTTTTCAATGATTCCATATCCACCAAACCATATTAATAAACTTATTGATAAACTACTTATTAATGTAATCAGTGGTTGAAAGTATGAAAATATTTGTACCGTCTTTAATGTATGATTTGTATATTTTGAATTAACTCTATTAAATTTTTTCTTAAAATCTTTTTGTCTATTAAATATTTGAATCAACCACATTCCATTAATATTTTCAGCAATAAATGCATTCATACGAGATAAAGCGGAACGGGTTTCTCTAAAGTTATCTCTTAGTTTTTTACCAGAAACATTCGATACCCAAAGCATGAGCGGAAAAACACTCACACAAATTAAACCTAATTTGGGATTCAGTACTATCATCCATAAAATAATTCCAAAGATCGTCATCAATTCTGCGAAGGCTACTGCAATCCCTGCACTGAATAAGTCTTGCAAACTGGATGTGTCATTCATGAGTCTTGTCACCAATCTCCCACTTGGAATTCGATTGAATTCAGAAATGGGATATTGCTCATATTTCAAAAACAAATCCTGTCGAATATCATGTAATACATATTGCCCAAGCCATGCTAATAAATACGTTTGCATATAGTAAAACCCTGCACGCAACAATGAAAGAAGTGCGTATCCTAAAGCAAATAATTTTAATAACTCAATTTTTTTTAATACAAAAACTTGATCGACCATTATCCCTAGCACCCATGGAAGTGCAATTGCCATTAATGTGGTTAAGAATACAAAAAGAATCCCAAAGTAAAATGATTTTGGATAACGACGAATGTACGGATATAGCTTCTGCCTCAATAATGCAAAAGTCTCTAAACCAACTTGTGGAGGCTTCTCTTCTTCAACCAAGCGATTCCTCCATCTGCTGCAATTCGAGTAGTTTCTTGAACAACCCCTCACTTTTAGAAAGATCTAATGGATTTCCACTCTGAATCATTTCTCCATTATTCATTACAAACACTTGATCAAATTCAAATATTCTTAAAATTCGGTGCGTGATCATAAAGAGCACCTGGTCTGAATGATTAGAGTGCATGACACCATCTAATATCTTACTTTCCGTTTCAGTATCGACCGAAGACAGTACATCGTCTAAAATTAAAAAAGGCGCATCTCGTACGAGCGCTCTCGCTAATGTTACTCTAGCCTTTTCTCCCCCAGATAAATTCGATCCCCTCTCACCAACCTCTTCATGAAAACTCCATCTATCTAAATTTGCATCAATTCCTGAACGTAATAATGAATCTTGAAACTGGACCTTGAACTCGCTTGTTTCTACTAACTCTTCAATTGCGTCTACTTTTTTATTTCCAAGAAAAATATTTTTTCCGAGAGAATCAGAAAAAAGAAACACATCTTGTGGAACCCAAGAAAACAAAGCACGCCGCTCTTTTAATGGAACCAAAGAAAGATCGATGCCATTCCAGAATATTGTATTTTTAGGAATAGGATACAATCCTGTTAAGAGTTTAATCAATGTGGATTTACCCGACCCCACTGTTCCCAATAAACAAACCCATTCGCCTTTATTTATTTTTAAATTAATATTTTTTAATCCAACCGTTCCATCAGGATAGGTAAATGATAAATTTCGTATTACAAGTAACGGTTCATCTGAGATTCCATATAGTTTTTCTTTTAATTTTTTCGGCAATTCTTTTTTATCTACATCCATCTCATCAGATTGAGATAAAACTTCGTTGATTCTAGCGAGAGAACCCTTTCCTCTTTGGAAATATGTCACTGCAAATCCAAATGCAGTTAAGGGCCAGACCAAAGCATCTAGATAGCGAGTAAAAGCAACAAAAGTCCCAATGGGTACCTCTCCAGAAATAACTTTGGGACCTGCAAAAAGCATAAGACAACAAAATCCAAATCCTAACGAGGTTATAAATATAGGTTCAAATATTCCCTGAACCTTTGCGAGCTTTAAATGACACTTTACAAATTCTTTTCCAAGATTTGAAAAGCGCTGCAATTGACTCCACTCCCGAACAAAAGCTTTTACAATACGAATCCCTTCAATATTTTCTTGTGAAAATGAAGTTAAATTTGAAAATTGTTTTTGAACAAGCTCAAAACGATCATGTACTTCTCTCTCTGCCCATATGATAAAAAAGGGTAGACCGATCATTGGAATTAATGAATAAAATGCGAGCTCAGGAGACAAGTAAAACATCATTGGTGGAATAGAAATAAATAGAAAAACTGCATCCGCAAATACAAGTATACCCGGCCCTAACGCAAAACGAATCGCTTCTATATCATTGGTAGCCAGTGCCATTAAATTACCAATTGGAACTTTATCATAAAATGTAGTTGGCAGCCTTTGTAGTTTTGAAAAATACTCATCTCGCAATTCTTCTGCTGCTCGATGAGATGACTTAATTAAAAATACTCTCCAAAAATATCGTAATATCCCCTGAAGAATTGCAACTGCGATGTATATCAATCCTAATTTAAAATAAGGATTCCATTGCCGATCACCTGCAACGGTTTTTTCTGCTTGATCAATAAATTTTTTCAAAATGAGTGGTGGATATGAAACAGATATGTCTACAATCATTAAACATATCAAACCGAAAAGAATTCTCCACCGATATGGGCGGATAATTCTATACATTTGCTTTATGGTTGTTCGGAAACCCATTTTCTAAATACCTGTGGTACCGGACTTTCAACGCGAACAATACCTTTTGTTATTGGATGCTCAAAGGTCAACGCATGAGCGTGTAAAAGATGTCGGTTTAATTTTTGATAATAATCTCCATGTGAGCCATAAAGCGTATCTCCAACAATCGGATGGCCAAGCTCTGACAAATGAACTCTAATTTGATGCGTTCTTCCTGTTGGTATTTTAATTTCAAGCATCGTAAATTGCTTGTTGGTAGAAAGCACAAGATAGTTTGTAATTGCCTTCTTGCCACCTGACTTTACGCTACCATATTTTGCAGATTTTCCTTTTTTTGAAACAGGGGCTAAATAACTTTCTAATGTTCCACTGGATTGCTTTAAAATTCCATGCACAACAGCCACATATGTTTTAGAGCAAGTATGGTTCTTGAATTGATCACCAATAAAATGATTGTATTTTTGATTTTGAGTAAAAAGAATTACGCCACTTGTATCGCGATCTAATCGATGGTGCATTCCCAGATAAACCATTGCTTTTGCTTCTTTAGCGAGTTGCTTTTTTGCAAGATCATATAAATTTGGTCTGGAACCATCTAAAGTCGGTTGAGTTGGAAGACCCGCAACCTTATCAAAACAGATCACTGCCTCATCTTCGTAAAGAACTCTCAGAGGTAAAAATCGAT
>CAZPTV010000129.1:0-5726 GCA_964589335.1 uncultured Bacteriovoracaceae bacterium | reverse complement strand
TAAATCTAAACCAGAGGCATTTGTTGTTAGCGGCGGAGTTCCTTTTAAAACAGAATCATCATCGTCTTGATCAATAGAAGCTAAAAAATTTGGAAAAACTTTTTCCGTAATAATTCGTGCTTCATCCAACTTAGCTCGAGTGGGAACTGTTTTTTCATTCAATAATGTTGAAAACCAAACGACCCCTGGCCGAAGTGGGTCTCTGAAATACAAATGAGTATAATCTGCTTCGGAAGCACGTTCACGTAAGTCAGTGAGCAGCTTATTGCCTTTTCTTCCCAATAATTCCTCAGCTTCAATCGCTAGTTCATACATTGTTTTTGAATCTGTGAGATCAAGAATACTAGTTGCTTTTGCCGTAGACATGAATTCGATTGTACGGGCAAGTCGTTCGGGTTCGTAGAATGACAAAATTACCGTAGGTAAAAAGATCTGAATATCTAACCCAATACCCTTATTTTTGCATTTTCAAGAGAAAGACTAATCTTTCCTTTTAAAAAACCATGCAATTCTTTCCCGATTAGCTCAAAAGAACTTTCGGTCAATATTTTTAATTTGATTAAGTCTTCTGCTTCTGAAATTTCATTATTTTTAATTAAACAGAGTGTGAGTAATTCATTATTCATTAGCAGTCTTCCTGAAATTTCATGCTTTTCTGCTAAATACCCTAAGAAACATTGTAACAATTCCAAAGAAGCTTCTAAGTCATCAGGCAATTGTTCTGCTTGTTCCGGAAATACATCTTGTGATTCAGAGTTTTCAATTCCTTTTTTAATCGCCTGTAGAATCTGCTCACCACTATTTCTTAACTCACCTTTATTTAATCCGCGAAAAGAACTTAAATGATCCATATCTATTGGGCAAACATTTGCAAGCGCAGTCAATAAATCATCGTCAGCAACCCATTTGCGTGGCAAATTTAATTCACGAACCCGTTTTTCTCGCCATCGAATCAATTCAGTCAATACTTGTAATTTCTTCCTATCAACCGTGCGAGTCTTTAGAATTTTTTTTACTAATTCCTCGGGCGGCACATCATAGAGTAGCGGATCTTCGTATTTTGAAGACAATTTAAATGCCCAATTTTTTCTCTTTTTGGAATCTAATTTCTCTAAAATTAGATCAGTCAATGGAATTAAAAATTCAACATCTTGATGAGCATATTTTATTAGATGGTGTGAGAGAGGGCGAACAGTCCAGTCTGTTCGTGCATGACCTTTCATTATATTCACACCTAAAATATCTTTTAACAGTCTAGATAGCCCTGGACTTTCACCAAACCCCAACAATGATGCGCCCGCTGCAGTATCAAAACTCGGCGAAACAATTATGCCGTAAGCAGTATAAAAACATTCTTGATCTGCTTGGGCTGCATGAAATATTTTTAAAATTTCATTGTTTTGTAAAAGTTTTAAAAAAGGTTCTAATTGTGGTTTTTTTAAATTAATTGGGTCAATCAGCCAGGATTCTTTTTCGGTAGCAACTTGAATGAGTGCAATCTGAGGAAAAAACGTTTTTTCACGAATAAATTCAGTGTCTAAGGCGATTCTTTTTTCTAATAAAAGTTTATCGACAAGGGTTTGTAGTTCTTCTACGGTATCTATTAATTTTGAATGTGATGTGAATTCACGATGTGTTTTAATCTTTTTCAAAAAATATACTCTCCGCTTTCTCTCTAGATTGTATCAGGCGATAAAATTCTCGACAAATCCTTGTCCGAAATTATAAAAAAGGATATTCAATTGTTATATGTCAAAGCAAATTATATCAAAGCAAAAAATATCACATCGAAATACATCACAGAAAAATTGGGACCAACTGCAAAGTAAAATTATCACCTGCACACAATGTACGCGACTAAGAAAATATTGTAAAAAAATCTCACTCGTAAAACGAGCGTCTTTTAATGATCAAAAATATTGGGGTAAGCCAGTACCAAATTTTGGAAACTCAAATGCAAAGCTCATGATTATTGGACTTGCACCCGCAGCACATGGAGCAAATCGAACTGGACGAATGTTCACAGGAGACAAATCTGGAGAATGGCTATATCGCGCTCTTTTTAAAACAGGCTTTGCAAATCAACAAAAATCAGAAAACCGTTCGGACGGATTAAAGTTAAATAATGCAATGATCACTGCAATCGCTCACTGTGCTCCACCCGAAAACAAACCATCTACGCAAGAAATAGAAAATTGTAGTTCACATCTCAAAGAAACATTACAAATTTCTAAACACACCCTTGCATACTTGTGTCTCGGAAAAATTGCATACGATCAAACTTATAAACAATTAAAATTAATGCAAATGTCAGACTTAAAAAATAAACCAAAATTTAAACATGGACTTATTGTTGATTTAAAATATGGAATGAAAATCTTTTGTTCATACCATCCGAGTCAACAAAACACATTTACCAAGCGACTGACTGAACCAATGTTTGATTTAGTATTTGAACGCATTCGTAAATTTATTTCTAAGTAATTAAACCGAACTCTGACTACTCAAAAAAATATAGCTAAATTTTTTATAAATCTTATCCGAATACATTTTGTCACATGGAGGTGATTAAATGCGTTGGATACTCAAAACTACTTCAATTAGCTTCGTTTTAACTTTATATATTTTTTTAAGTTTCTACTCGTCTAACAATACATTCGCTGACGATAATAGTTTAAAAGCCCGTTGCGTTGATATTACATTTAATCAAGAAGGTTTTTCCGGAAAAACTCCACGTCAAATTTATGAATATTTAAACTCACTAGACACTGACGCTGACATTGAAGCATTAATTCAAAAACCATCTATTGCAAATCCATGGTTTAGAATGAAAGTACCTCACTATCACCATCGAATGATGGGTATGTACGAATCTATTTTTCGTACACTTTCTTTTTATGGTCTACACACAGAATTAAAACCCAATAGAAATAGCTGGATGGAAAAAGCTATTCAATTTTACTCACCTGAAGGACTTGAAAGACTTCGCGGATTAAATCCCCACCCTAGTATCATGGGTGCAGTAAAAACTCCTGATCAACTAAAACAAATTATATTAAAACCAAGAAAATATGATGAATCAGGACTTGGAACTATTTTTAAAAAATATCCATTTTTAGCAACTTTAGCTTGCAGCTCTTTACAAGCAACACAACTTTTTCAATGTACTTCAGCAATAAAATACGCATTTAAAAATATGTATGAATATGGAGACACATACAATCTAGGCAACGGATGGCTCGTTGACGTGCTTCTTTCTGATATTGCAGCACCAGGAGCATTTAAATTAAATCATAAAATTCTAAATCGAATAAAAGATAATAATTTTAAAGATGCAAATCTAATTGAAGATGCGTACGAAAGTTTTAAGGGAACAACTCCAAATGAAGCAACGGACAAAAAAATCGCAGAAACTTTTATATTACTATCACTCATACACGGACAACTCAGTTGGGAAAGTTATAAAATAGCAGGCTATATTCAAAGTTATAATCATAAAACTTTAACTGCCGCTTATATGCTTGCGATGCTTTCAGCAACGATGGATACCTTAGTGCAAAAAAATTCACTTTCCGCGCAACTTTACTCACTGCCTGGAAACGTTTCGAACGTATGCGATAATGGAAAAGCATATCATTCACTCGTGCCTTGGTTTGTATCTAAAAGTTTATTACGCAATAAATACTCGGCTCAGACTGCCAAAAAGGTTCCTTTTTATTTTGATTGGGTATATCAAGTGTTTTCTACTTCTCGCGGAAGGAATCCGATTCAAAATATAAGTGAATCGTATGACAGCTTCAGGAATCAAAGCCATAGACTAGATTTGATGTTTGCTGGTATTGGTTCGATTATTGGATCGAATAAATCTAAAGGTAGTCGTCTGGAACTAGATATGTCTCTCGCTTTTGATCATTCCCAAAATAAAGTATTAAAAAAATATCGTGAACCTTTCAAACTTGACCCGAATCTCCCAGAATTGAAAATCTTCTTAAAGATCACGAAAATTTATAATCATCGGTTGCATCCCTCTACTTTATTGATGAATATAAAAAACAATAATTAGTTCAATTATTTAATCGCATTCAATATGGAGCAATATACCTAATAATTTCAATTACTTATGCATATTTTCAATGTTTTTCTGATCACTTTTCATACTTGCAGTCCAATGTCATAAGTGCTAATAATGACTCACAATTTAGGTATCACAAAAAAAGTGAGCCACGCGAGCTCACTTTTTTTTTGTCTAAAATAGGTAAAAATGGAAGAAACAAAAATAAACCCAAACTTAATTAAACCAAACTCTAAAGAAGCACTGTTGCAACTTGAAAAAGACGTTCAAACCATTCTGAATCCTGAAGGATTCGAAGTAGTCGCTTTAGAAATGGGGCATGCGCCTAAAAGTGTTGGAAGGACACTCATCCTTTTTATAGATTTCATTGATAATCCTAATTCTGAAAAAAAAATCAGTCTTGATGATTGTGTAAAAGTAAACGATCTCGTTGATCAGCTCTTTGAAACCACTCCCCTACTCGATGGAACTTATACACTTGAAGTCAGTAGCCCTGGAGTAGAACGTCCTTTAAGAAAACAAAGCGACTATACCCGTTTCAAAGGAAAAAAAATTCGTATTAATACCCAACGTCCACTCACAGTTGAAGAAATTAAAAACGAAAACTATTGGACGAAAAATCAAAAACAAAAAAGCTTTGTGGGAACATTAGATGGTTTAACCTCTGATGGTGCCTCGGTTCAGATAAATTTTGACGGTGTTGTGGTCTGTGTTCCTATTTCACTCATCACAAAAGCGCATCTTGAATTTGATCCAAACCATTTTTCAAACTTAAAGCACTAAAAGGAGCCTGAAAATGAATCTAACTGAATTAAGCCGCGTTATCGAACAAGTCGGAAAAGACAGAGGCATTAAAAAAGAAATTATTGTTGAAGCTTTAGAGCAAGCAGTTCTTTCAACTGCTAAGAAAAAATTTGGTGTCGGAGCGCAATTGGAAGCTCATTATAATACAGACAACGGTGAAATTGAATTGTTTCAATTTAAAACAGTCGTAGAGAATGAAAATGAAATCGGTGATCCAGACATGGATATTGCGCTAGAAGAAGCTCGCGAATTAGATACTGAAGTGAACATTGGAGATGAGCTTGGCATTAAATTAGATTCATCACAATTTGGCCGTATTGATGCACAAACAGCAAAACAAGTTATCTTTCAAAAAGTAAGAGATGCTGAGCGAGATATTGTATTTAATGAATTTGTAAATCGTAAGGGTGAACTTATTTCAGGAATTGCACGAAGAGCTGAACGCGGTAACATCATTATTGACCTTGGTAAGACCGATGCAATTTTACCAAGAAATGAAACAATCCCAGGCGAAAATTATAAACCCGGCGATCGTGTACAAGCTTATTTGAGTGATGTAATCATGACACCAAGAGGTCCACAGTTATTTTTATCAAGAACATCACCAAACTATGTAATCAAATTATTTGAACAGGAAATTCCAGAAGTTCGTGACGGAGTTTTAGTCATTATGGCTGCTTCAAGAGAACCAGGTTCAAGAACTAAAATAGCAATCAAAAGTAATGACCGAGACTTAGATCCTGTAGGAACATGTATCGGTGTTAAAGGTGTTCGCATTCAAGCAATCGTTCAGGCACTGAATGGTGAGCGTGTAGACGTCGTTGCATGGAATGAAAATGCAGCACTCTAC
>CAZPTV010000128.1:0-5769 GCA_964589335.1 uncultured Bacteriovoracaceae bacterium | reverse complement strand
GATATTCTCAGAAGAGCCATGGGTAAGAAAAAGCCAGAAGAAATGGCGAAACAAAAAGATAAATTTGTTGAAGGTTGCAAGAAAAATGAAATCAAACCAGATACTGCGACAAAAATATTCGATCTACTTGCTAAGTTCGCGGAATACGGATTTAACAAGTCTCACTCCGCTGCTTATGGTGTACTTTCTTATCAAACAGCATTTTTAAAGACTTATTATCCCGCTCAATTTATGGCTGCAATGCTTGCAACGGAAATGCATGATACTGAAAAATTATCGCAATATATTGTTGATGCAAAAACCCATGATATTGCAATTCTTCCACCTGATGTAAATCAGTCTCAAAAAACCTTTTCTGTAGTTGAATGTGAAAATGGAAAAAATGGTATACGTTTCGGACTCGAAGCAATTAAAGGGGTTGGTGGAGTAGCCGTTGATGCAATATTATCAGAGCGAACACTGAATGGAGAATATAAAAGTTTTTTAGATTTCTGTAATCGCGTAACATTAAGAAAAGTGAATAAAAAAGTACTCGAATGTCTCATCGGAGCTGGTGCATTTGACATTGTCGGAGAAGAAAACAGAGCGACATTATTTCAAAGTGTAGAAAATATAATTTCACATTCTAGTAAAAAGCAGGAAAGTGCAGATCTGGGTCAGGTTAGTTTTTTTGATCAATATAAAATGGATTCATTTCATACAGAAACAAATATTGCACATTTATATAATAAGTCAGAAGACTGGCAAGATATTAAGAAGTTACAATTAGAGAAACAACTTGTAGGATTTTACATTTCTGGTCATCCTATCGACAAATGGTGGACTCTAGCCAAGGCATATATTAGTTGTTCAGTTGAACAAATTATTTCTGAATTTCCAATTCGGGTCGAAGCATCTAAAAATATTAAAAATAAACCCGTAGTACAAAGTAACGGAAAAGGTAAGTCCTGGAAGCGTGAAGAGGGACCTCGATGGGAAGTTGTAACCCTTGCGCTGGTATCATCACTCAAAGAAATCACTACTAAAAAAGGCTCTAAAATGGCATTTGCTGAAATCGAAGGTGTTTCATCGAAAATTGAGATGGTTTGTTTTCCGGAGTCGTATGAAAATTTTGGAGCATTGTTGAAAAAATCATTAGAAGAATGTCAGCCCTATATTATTTCAGGCAGCATAGCTTTAGATGAAGAAGTGCCAAAGTTCTTTTTAAAATCAATGGAGTCTGTAGATAATATTGCAAACAAGAAAATTAATTCAGTCGTCCTCAAGCTTGATCCTAAAGAAGTTAATTCAGATAAATTAGTACAATTAAAAGCAACACTTGTTCGCCATGGTGGTAAAACAGCAACCTATTTAGAATATAAAGGTAGTGTGCAAGGGAGTGAAGTAATCAGTTTGCATGCTTTACCCAAAGAATTATTTGTAAATCCCACAGCAGAACTTTCTAAAGAACTTAAAAAATTATTTGGAAAAGATGTCGTACATTTCACTTAAAATTAATTGATTTATTTCAGACTTTAAATCGTACTTGTATTGCTGTCACCGGTACGGTGTCAAAAAGACACGGTAGTGCCATTCAATCCATTATTACCTATTTTGAAGCCTACTGATTGGCACAGCTGTGGCATAAATGCATTCGTGTTTATACAGTCTATGATGGACTGTAAGGAGGTACTTATGACGATCAAGGAAATGATTGTAATAGGATTAATTAGTGTGGTTGCAGGTTTTGGAATGTGGGGTTGCGGTAAAAACGTAAATCCAAATGAAGAAATAACATTGCAAAAAATGGAGAGAAATATGGAGAATCCAGTTATTAGCCAGGAAGGTAGTATTCAGGAGCAAGGAAGCTCCAATTTGGATTCATTACCAAAAGCAGAAGAACAAGATGTTTCAATTGCATCTTCTGAAAACATTGAGAATACCGAAAAAGATATTAAAGTTATAAATTAAGTTTTTCTTTTAAACGCAGGATCTAAAACAACAATTTGCTTTCTAAAAGTCATCTCAAAGGCGATCCATTCTTTAATATTGTTTTCAGATAAACCATGCTCTTTTAAGGTTTCTTCTAATATTTTAAGTCGACGATCAAAATGACCAGATAGAATAGAAGGGAGCTCTTTATGAGCACTGGCTGGAGGTTTTCCACTATACGAATCACGGGCTCCAAATGCACGAAGAAGAAAGTCTTTTTGCTTCAGTGCAATAGCCTTTATATCTTTTTTGTTGAAGAAAAATCCAATCAAGATGTCGTTACTCATTCGATTATAAAAATCAATAAGAATAATCCCAAGCTTTTCTTCGCTCCCAATCGACTCAAAAAGACGAAAAAGTGACTTTCGGGATATTCGTTTTGATTTTTGATTTTGCATTCTAATCGTTTACGGCAAAAGAATCGTGTGGTCAAATATGGATATGTCATTGATGAAACGAATACTCTCTGTTTCGATGAATATTTTCTTTATATTGTTAGGGTTTGCCTATGCACAGCCAAAAGGGTTAGAAGAATTACAGTCTGGCAAAATAAACAAACAATCAAATCAACAAACAGAGATTTCAAAAAAAGACACTCATAACGAAAGCGAAATGCTTATTCGAGAGTTTGAAGGATCTCCTGACTCTTCAATATCAAATTTAAAAAATATTTTTCAAAGTGAAGTTCTTACTTTTCCAAATTATTTTTTTCAAGGCGCTTTAAACTTAGCGATTGATGATCCGAACCCAATTCATGATGATCACGTAGAATTGAATGTCGATCGTGATCTACTTTGGAATTATATAAAGTTTGATAGTACAAATTTCTCAACCACCGCAAATTCATCGAGTACCGTAGTTTGCATTTTAATCAATGTAGAGAATAAATGTTTGGCTTGCGAGTCGTATAGAAATTCAATAATGAACGGATTTATTGAAGCTTTTAAAAATCGTGGTTTTGCTATTAAATTATCGCAACCTTTAGCCTCACCTTTGATTGCACAAAGCACATCCAGAGGTGAAAAGAACTTTGAAGAAATGGTTGCAAGAATTTCAAGCGATCGAATTGAGGCTGATACTAAAAATGCATGTGATGGAGCATTTTATTTAGAAATATTTAAGGAGTATAAAGAAAAAGATCAACGTTTAAATTTATTTGGTTTTTTAGAATTAAAGACTCTATCTGGTAAGAAGGTAAGATCAAAATCAGAAACACAAGCTTACTTATTAGATTTAAACCCGAAAAATAAAGTCGGTTATCAGAGTCAACAGCAATTCGCGAGAAAGGTTGTTGCGCATCAAGTGGTACAATTATTTGGTAAAAAAAATGTAGATACTTCTTCGTCAAAAACAACGTCACTGATTTCGTCAAAAAATCCAGGTCTTGGTGTTGAGTCTTATTTAGAAATTGAAAATATTTCAAGTTTTGCAAAAATACAAAACTTCAAAATGGCATACAATGATATTTTCCCGCAGTTTCCTTTAGAAGAAAGATGGTTGCGCCCTGGAGTATTTCGTTTTGCAATCAAAAACTTAAAGGGAGAAACAGGCGAGGGTCAAGTTAGTGTGGCTCAAATAGTGACAAAGCTAAAAGGAAATTCAACGCTCGGAAAATGGAATGTAAAATTTGAAGTTGTTCAACTAAAACCTTCATCGGTTGATGAGGGAGAGCTTGTCGTGATTTCGCTCAGGTAAGGAGAATGCGATGCAGAGAGTATGGTTGTTATTGTTAGTTGTAACAAGTGTCATAGGATGTGCGCGATCTAAACAATATGGACAAGAGCAAAACTATTTTCGTAGTGATAGTGATGGGCGATCTGCAACTCAAGCAAAAGTAGATCGCTATGGACAGCCAAAGAAAAAAATATATGTTTTACCTTTCATGAATGATACCCCATTCGCTGACGACCAACTGGGTGTTTTAGCAGCTCAAGAAATGTTACGTGTTATTGGCTCATCAAGTAAGGCAATCGTTCCAGAAGAAATTAAAGTGCAAGATACTTCACGTGATTTTTATTCAGCAGATAAAATCAGACTTACGCCTCTGATGCGAGAAGGAAAAAAATTGGGAATATCATTAATCGTAGTTGGTAAAATTAAAAGAATCCGTTACCGACAAAAAGGTGATGATGTTGGTTTGTTTCGTAAAAAGAATTCAATAGCTGCAGTGGATATGGAAATGCGAATGTTTGATTGTACCGAAGCAAAAGAAGTGATCATGGATTCGAAGTCCGCCGACTCTACGTCTAGCCAAGTGAACCTATTTGGTAATGAAGAAGACGGAGATCCGCGAGAACGTCGAATGGAATTGGTTCAAGAAGCAATTAAAAATACTTCGCGATTATTGTCGGTTACGATTACAAGGGCATTGGATAAAATAAATTGGGAAGGAAGAGTCGCAAAAATTAGTGGCGGTAGAGTTTATATAAACGCGGGTCGAGCATCAGGATTAAATATCGGAGATATTTTAAAAGTAATGACGCCAGGTGAAGATATCTATGATCCTTTAACGGGCGCATATATGGGTAGAAGTCAGGGACAACCGAAAGGAACTTTGGAAATTGTTGATTTTCTAGGTACCGACGGGGCAATCAGTACAATTCATAGCGGAGGCGGATTTTTAGAAGGCGATTCCGTACAACTTTACTAAATATGAAAAACCAAAATTCACCTTGGCGTCCTATTTTAATATTTTTTGCAATATTCATAGCAAGTCTATTCTATCTAAAAAAAGTTTACTTCAACCTAAGTATTGCTTTTATTTTAGCTTATTTGCTTGAACCCATTGTTGGATGGTTAGAGAAGAAAAATATTAAACGACAATGGGGTGCTTTGCTTACGCTCGTGACATTTGGTTTAGTTTTTATTTTATTATTTATACTTGTTTCGCCTAAAATATTTCGACAAGCTCACGAACTCATTGTGAGACTTCCTCAGGTATATCGAAATGTGATGGAACTATTATCAGGATTTTCAGACAGAACTTTTGGTTACAATATTTTTTCAGATATTAATCAGACCATCAATCAATTTGGATCTAGTGGTGCTGAAATTATGAAACCAATTTCAGGAATAGTTTCTAGTGTTTTTTCAACAACGTTTCAGTTTGTTGTAGCAATTTTAGGGTTCTTAATCATTCCACTTCTATCGTTTTATTTATTAAGAGAGTTTCCTTATCTGTATAGAAAAACCGTACTGAGGGCATTACCAGATGGTTATCACAAAGTTGCAGATGAAATTCGAAAAAGATTCAATCAAGTGCTGGGTGGGTTTATTCGAGGTCAATTGGTGGTGAGTACAATTTTATCTATCTATTATGCTACAGCTCTAACTTTAGCAGGCTTAGAATTGTCATTATTAATTGGAGTGCTTGCAGGCTTTCTAAATATTATTCCTTACATCGGAATTATTTCAATTTTAGTCTTATCAATATTAATTGCATTGATTCATGCTGCAACTTCAACTGAACTCATAGTAATAGTGGTAATATATTTAGTTGGCATGGTATTAGAAGGTAGTTTTATAACACCTAAAATCTTGGGTAAAAAAGTAGGTCTTAGTCCATTAACTTTAATCGTTGCATTATTGGTTGGTGGTGAATTATTTGGAATCATAGGTATGGTTATCGCTGTTCCAATTGCTGCTATTATTAAAGTCTTAATTGAAATGACTTTGGAACATCGTTTAAAAATTGGATAAAAAGACGACTTGCCACTCACAGAAACTAAAGTTATAAATTGAATCCATTTTTCAATTGGCGCGTAGCTCAGCGGGAGAGCACTACCTTGACACGGTAGG
>CAZPTV010000127.1:0-5770 GCA_964589335.1 uncultured Bacteriovoracaceae bacterium | reverse complement strand
TGTTTTTGGAGAATTGCTAAATTCTGTTTTTCGATTTTGATTTTACTGTTTTTAAGTGGCGGAGAGAGAGAATTTCCCGACCGCTCGGTTTAAAAACCTAGAATCATTATCAATTTCCTTTGACCCTATTGTCAAGAGAAGCAAAAAGAAGCGATCCAAAATCGGTTTTTGCTTTTTACGAGCCACTACTTTGAAAACTTCAAAATAACAGCGTCGATTGTTTGCGGGATGGCGTAACCAAGCTTGTCAGTTGCGCCCTTTAGTTCGATCCCTGCTTTTCTTAGGTACACGTTTGTGGTTTCCATATCCGAATGCCCCACTACTGCCATGACTCTTGCTAGCGACTCACCACGACTAAGTAGGTTTGTGATGAATGTAGCTCTTAGATCATGGAACCTAATGTCAGTGAGGTTTAATGATTTACAAAAATTTCTAGTCACTTCTGCAGCATCGCCTCTCGTCCATTCGGTCAAATGAGGCAATACAAATTCTTCGGTTTTCCTTTGAAGTTTGTACTCCTTTAGAAAATGAAGTAGTTCGCTTGAGATCGGCACCTGGCGGGTTTTCTGGTTTTTTGTACTAGAAAATCCGTTTTTTGATGACCAGCTACGACTCACATGGATGATGCCTTCATCAAGGTTAACATCACTCCATCTAAGCGCGTAAAGTTCACCTGATCTCATGCCTGTGAACAAAGCCATAATCCAAATCGGATAAAACCTGTGATTTGTGATTTTAGCTTCGGAAAGTAAAATCCGTGCTTCTTCATTTGTAAGTACTTTCTTTTCAGGCTCTGGGGTTTTAATCATCATCCCTAAACAGGGATTGCGATCAAGTTTCCCGTGATCCACTGCCATCTGAAAAACACGCTTTATTATTTTTAAAACGTATTTTCTTGTGTGCTGGCTTGTTCCGCTTGGCATTGATTCAAACAAAAGTTCATGCACAAGTCGTTTGTCGATCCTGTTTATCTCTATTTGATTCCAATGCCTATTTACCCACTTCGTTAGCGTCTTTTCATAACTGTAAAGAGTTGAAGGTCTAGAGTTAATTTTCATCACTGCCAGACATTCGTGAACCCATTCGCCCCATTTCAGAGCGACGGATTCCTCTTTTAGAATTGAAAGCTCGCGCCTAAGTTCAAACTCCAAAGTTTCAGCTTTTCGAAGGGTTTCAATCCCCCGACGCTTTCGCTGAACTCTGAGTCCACGTGAGTTATGCCCATGAAGATAAACTTCATAGAGCATTCTATTGTTTTCGTTATATTGTCTGATTGCCATATTTTTTGCTCCTTTTACTTGATCAGAGCCAGGCAATCATTCAGACGAAATCTTAATCTTCGGCCAAGTCTAAATACTCGAATCTGACCACGATGAGTCATAATCCGAAGTGCATTTGTCTGGACTTCTGGACTGACTAAAACGCATTTTTAATAAGAATATGCCTAAAAAATCGAGTAATTATAATTCTTAAATAAATTAACTTAATCAACCGCGTCAATTTATGTTATATACATCTTGTTTAAAAAATTAGTTTTCTAAAATCTGCTGCCAAATGCGAAGGTTTCTGGGGCAGCACGATCGAGGAAAACATTGGTAATGTGAGCAGGACACTTTACAAAGAAAAAGAATACTATTTTTAATTACCTCTTGAGGGTGACGTAACGTCACCCAATAGGATGAACTTCATGAGCGCGAATAGTCGAAAGTCTTATACGGTAAAAGAGGTGGCGAAGTTGTCGAACGTATCGATTCGTACTTTGCGTTTCTATGACGAGATCGGGCTTCTTAAACCCGCCTACTATGGAGACAATGGCTATCGGTATTACGAGAAGGAGCAACTTCTCGTACTTCAGCAGATTTTGTTTTACCGGGAACTCGGATTTGAACTGATGATGATCCAAAAAATCATCGTTGCTCCTAAGTTCGACAGAGTCAAAGCTCTTAAGGCCCACCGCGAAGAACTCGCGAAAGAAGCCAAGAGAACCAGGGTTCTGATTAACACAATCGACAAAACCCTCGCGCATCTGGAAAAGGAGTCTCCTATGAAGGACGAGGAAATGTATCGGGGTTTTGACCCGAAGAAGGAAGCTGAATTCGAGCAATGGTTGCTCAAACGATTTAACAAAGACGTTACGGAGCACTACAAAGCAGCGCTTGCCGACAGCATGCAGAGGACAAAAGATTGGAAGAAAGAGGATTTCGAGAAGGTAAGACAAGATTACGAAGATCTTCACCGAGCTTTTGCCGAAGCCCTTAAGGACGGCCTATCAACGGGCGATACCAAGGTGCAGAAGTTAGTTAAGCGCCACTTTGAAGTCGTGAAACGCTTTTGGAATCCGAATCGGCAAAGTTATATCGGTCTCGGAAAGGTCTATTGCGAGCATCCCGACTACCGAAAGCTTTACGATGGCTATCATCCCAAACTCGCGGAGTACCTGGCTAACGCGATGACAATATATGCAAAGGCAAATCTCTAATTGCAGAGGGAGTTCATCGGTAGAACTCCCTTTTTTTTAACTCTGAACATTAACTCATTCGATGTTCAGTAATGCAAAAGATTCCCGCGCAAGACTTCCGAAATTCGGTTTTGAACGGTTAACTAAAGAATTTCGAAACAGGGTTTGGAAACGAACCATTGGTTTGATTCTTAAAGAGGCTGGTAGCGAAGCGTACAGCAAAAATGCTAGTCCCTACTTGTATAATTAAAGGACTTTGATTTCTTTTGGGATTAAATTACTGTAAAATAATTCAAGATAAAGCAAAGGTTTAATGATCAATGAGTAAATCCCCAAACACGATGGAAGACACCGCAAAATCTTCAGACGATTGCAAAATTCATTATGAAGTCACCGGCAAAGGCCGAATCGGGCTCCTATTTGTTCATGGCTGGATGGGAAGCGGTCGTTGGTGGGATTCTCAGCGCGATTATTTTTTTGAAAAATATCAAATTATACAAATAGATTTAGCTGGTCATGGAAAGTCTGAAAAAATACGCCGTGAATGGTCTGTACATGCTTACGCCCAAGACATCAAGTCCGTAGCCAATAATCTGGACGTTGATAAAATTGTATTAGTAGGTCACTCCATGTCCGGATCAAATGTAATCGAAGCCTTTCCTCTCGTAAAAAAAGCGAAAGCTATTATTCTTGTAGATACACTAAAAAATCTTGATCAAGCTTTAATGCCCATTGAACAGACAAAGCAAATCTTCAGTATGTATAGACAAGATTTTAAAAATGCGATTGAAAATATTTTACCGCAATATCTTTTTGTAAAATCATCGCCACATCAGATTGTCTCGCAACTTAAAAGCGAGTTCCTGCAAAATAATGTTGAGCATGCTATTGCGACTCTTGAACCATTTTATAAGACTGATATTCGCGACTCGGCAAAAAAAGTAACTGCTCCTGTTCGTTCCATTAACTCAGACGCGATGCCCACAGAACTTTCTATCAATAGAAAGTATTTTTCTGACTATGAGGTCCAAATTATTTCAGGAGTTGGGCATTATCCCATGTTGGAGAATCCAGATGGATTCAATAAAGTTCTCGAAGCAACACTAGATGGACTTGGACTTTAAACGTATAGGTAAATTAAGATATACTAATAGGGGCCGACACTGCGTTAACTTCCGGCAGGTTTTTCCCTATTGCTTAAACAATATAATTTTGGTTTAGAAATGACCAACAATAACTATTTGAATCCTCCTTGGAATAGCAATTTAGGTGAAAATTGTGCAACACTTGCATCTAAAGTTGCAAAGAATGTAGGATTCAATATTAGTGATGCGAGTTGTCCATAAGCTTTGGCAAAAATTTTGTCAGATGGAATAGAAGACGGCACTTCTGAATCTTATAATGATTAAATCTCTAGTCTTTGATCTAGCAGTTAAGCAGATTTACAAATAAAAAACGGGCGTCTGGATTTTCTCCAAACACCCGTTTTGTTTTTTTAGCAGAGCTACTTTTTTTAGTATCTAGTGATTTCTAGTTCGATCTTTTGTTCTGTCGGCATCTGTTTTTCTTGGATTTTCATTTCAGGACATTTCACCACATTCCCAAGCTTGCCTTCCTCTTTCATTTTTCTAATTTCAGCGGATACCGCACCAGATGAGCATTTAGCGATAATTGAAATTTGCCTATAAGTCATATCCAAGCGGTGTCTTTGTATCAATTGATTCGGTGATCGATACAAAACCAATATTCAGCACCTTAAACTCCTCTAAAGCCCTGAGCAAGTGAGTGACCGATCTCGCATACCTGCTAAAGGAATACACGACCACCATTTCTATCAGGCCTGTACGCACATCCTTCATCATTCGATCTAGGGCTGGACGAGATGACTTCACCCCTGATTGGTTCTCGTCCTCATAAATGACGTAATCGCTAATGCCCGTGCGCGTACAATATTCGCGCAAAGCTCTGACTTGGGCTTCGAGTCCTGTCGATTGATTGCCAGTACTGTCTCTGCAATACAGTGCGGTTTTCTTTTCCATCAACATCTCTCCTTCACATTCTTAAAAATACGTGAAGCATCGCCGAAGCATTTCCGAAGCAAACTGACGACATTTCAACAAAAGTCGCGAAAGTTTCGCCTGGAGATTGCCTGCGCCTCTTCAATGTTTTTAAGTATTTATGATTTTTTGGAATTTTCTAATTTTTGCTTTTTGAATCTGATTCGGTCGTTTTTAAATGGCGGAGAGAGTGAGATTCGAACTCACGGTGGGGTTGCCCCCACACCGGTTTTCAAGACCGGCTCTTTCAACCGCTCAGACATCTCTCCGTTAAAGAATTAAAGTATGGTTGAAGAAATTTTTTTACCTCGGAACTTCTATTTTTTCCACACCCAAGTACGGTCTTAGCACTTTTGGAATCACTACTGAGCCGTCTTCTTGCTGGTAATTTTCTAAAATCGCTAGCCAAGTACGGCCAATTGCTAAACCAGAGCCATTTAAGGTATGTACAAAACGCGGCTTGTCGTTTGGTCCGTCTTTAAATTTTATATTTGCGCGTCGCGCCTGAAAATCTTCAAAATTTGAGCAAGATGAAATTTCTCGATACGAATTTTGTGAAGGAAGCCAGACCTCTAAATCATAACATTTTGCTGCTCCAAAACCCAAATCACCCCCGCAAAGTAACATCGTTTTGTATGGGAGCTCAAGTCTTTGCAAAATCGTTTCAGCATCCTTAACTAATTTTTCGTGCTCTTCATATGAGGTTTCGGGCCTTGAGTATTTTACAATTTCAACTTTATTAAATTGATGCTGTCTTATAAGGCCGCGCGTATCTTTTCCATATGAACCAGCTTCGCTTCTAAAACAAGGTGTATACGCGGTCATTTTTTTAGGCAATTCTTTGCCATCTAGAATTTCACCGCGGTGAATATTTGTTACCGGAACTTCTGCCGTAGGAATTAAAAAATAATCTGTTCCTTTTATAGCAAATAAATCATTTTCAAACTTAGGCAATTGATTTGTACCAGTTAAAGAATCACGATTAACCATTAGAGGAGGAAATATTTCTTCATATCCATGTTCTTTTGTCTGAACATCAAGCATAAAATTCATCAATGCTCTTTCTAATTTAGCGCCCCAGCCACGCAGTAATGAAAACCGAGTCCCTGTTATTTTTGTTGCTCTTTCAAAATCAAGAATTCCAAGCGCTTCACCAATGTCGGTATGATCCTTAGGTGTGAATGAAAACTTCTTTATTTCTCCCCATTTTCGAACTTCTTTATTTTGAGATGAATCAGAACCAATCGGAACGCTT
>CAZPTV010000126.1:0-5781 GCA_964589335.1 uncultured Bacteriovoracaceae bacterium | reverse complement strand
CTATTTACTAAAATTAAAAGCAGATGTTACTGGTGATGACCTGAAAGATGCTTTTGTTCGATTTGATCAAGACAATAGACCTGAAGTTGACCTAACATTCAATCCTAGAGGAACGGGACTTTTTGCAAAAGTTACGTCTGAAAATGTGAATAAACAGTTAGCGATTGTGCTTGATGGAGTTGTGCATTCAGCGCCCAATATCAATGGTGCGATACCAAACGGAAAAGCAGTCATCACATTGGGAAACCAAGATTATAACAATTCAATGAAGGAAGCCAAAGATCTTGCAATTGTACTTCGAGCAGGGGCATTACCTGCTCAGCTTGAATTTCTTGAGCAACGAGTGGTTGGACCAAGTTTAGGTGCGGACTCAATTCAAAAAGGAAAAGTTGCAAGTATTATTGGATGCGTGATTTTATTTATTTTCATGCTTATTTATTACAGAGTGAGTGGTTTTATTGCAGATGTCTCACTGGTTCTTAATGTTCTTTTTGTCATGGCGATACTTGTCGGGTTAGGTGCAACACTAACGCTCCCAGGTATTGCGGGTATTGCACTGACCGTCGGAATCGCAGTGGATAGCAATGTAGTTATGTACGAGAGAATTCGAGAAGAATTAAGACGTGGAAAACCATCACGCTTGGCAGTTGATATGGGTTTTAGTAAGGCATTTCACACAATTCTTGATGCAAATATTAAGAATGCGGTCGCTGCAATCGTATTAATGAATTACGGGACAGGGCCTGTTAAGGGATTTGCAGTTACTTTAATGATCGGAATTATTACAACTTTATTTACAGCAGTTTTTGTATCGAAATTAATATTCGATTTTTATTTAGAACGATTTGAAGTGAAGGAGCTAAGCATATAATGTTTGTAATTATACCTAAAAATACTAATTTTGATTTTGTCGGAAAACGTAAACTTTTTGTTAGTCTCTCCTTTATTTTTATTATTGCTAGTATCGCGCTTGTCTTCACAAAAGGATTAAACTACGGGATCGATTTTACAGGTGGTGCTGAAGTTGTTTTGAAGTTTAATAAAAACTTCACAATTGGAGAATTGAGAACTGATTTAGAAAAAGCAGGCTTTGTAAATCTTTCGATCCAAGAGCTTGGCGACAATGCAAGTGCTGAAGCAAGATCTTTTACGTACCGTTTAAAATTCAGAGGCGATGAAAAAGATTTGCAACAGTCCTCACTGAAAGTGGATCAAGTATTGGCTGCAAAGCTTCAAAAATCTGAATATGAAATATTGAGTGTTGATGTGGTCGGTCCACAAGCGGGTAGTGAACTTCGTAAAAGTGGATTTCTTTCAATTTTTTATGCGCTTTTATGTATCTTAATTTATGTTGCTATTCGATTTGATTATGCATTTTCACCTGGTGCTGTCATTGCTCTTTTGCATGATAGTTTAATTACAATCGGTGTTTTTGTTCTGACTCAAAAAGAATTTTCGCTTCAATCCGTTGCTGCCATACTTACAATTATTGGTTATTCGAACAATGATACGATCATTGTTTATGACAGAATTCGTGAGTCAATGAAGTTACATCCAAATCTTTCGATTGAAGAAAATATTAACCGTTCAATTAATGAAACTTTAAGCCGAACCATTCTAACTTCATTATGTACTTTATTTGTTGTAGTTTCTTTGATGGTTTGGGGTGGTGGAGTCATTCATGATTTTGCTTATACAATGTTCATTGGAATTATTATTGGAACATATTCATCCATAGCAATTGCATCTCCAATTTTAATTATGATTATAAACTATATAAATAAAAAGCCCCAAAAGACCTCAAATACTGGTGCTGGACTTCGTGCGTCGTCTGGTGTAAAAGCTCCTTAAGTCTAATTAAATAGCAT
The DNA here is from genome assembly GCA_964589335.1 of uncultured Bacteriovoracaceae bacterium. Taxonomy (GTDB): domain Bacteria; phylum Bdellovibrionota; class UBA1018; order UBA1018; family UBA923; genus CAZPTV01. Next base: position 3,913 of record CAZPTV010000126.1, on the reverse strand, counting down.
TTTACAGCTTGGGGCGTGCAACTTTGGATTCAATTGAAATTCAGTCACATTTGAAGTGCCATGCAGTGACTGCAAGAATCCTATGGAATCGTGGTTATCGAACCAAAGAATCGTTGGACTCTCTTTTTCATCCTGATCTTAAAAAATTACCCAATCCATTTTCATTACATCAAATGGATATTGCAGTAGAAACAATTTTATCATCGATTGATTCTTCTAAGAAAATTACAATTTATGGTGATTATGATGTGGATGGTACTTGTGGTGCATCATTACTTTTTGATTTTTTTAGAAAAATTAATTATCCGGTAGATGTATTTCAACCCAATCGATTTAAAGATGGCTATGGTTTGCATTCGCATTGCGTGCAAAGTCTTGCTGATTCCGGAACGAAGGTATTAATTGCTGTAGATTGTGGAATTACTGCGGTTGAAGCTGCAAATACAGCAAAGAATTGTGGAATAGAGTTAATAATTTTAGACCACCATAAAGTTGGTGATTCATTGCCAAATGCCAGAGCGATTGTGAATCCTCAAAAAGAAGAAGACCATTCTGGACTAAAAACTTTGTGCGGTACGGGGATAGCATTCTTTTTTATTTTAGCTCTTCGTTCGCGACTACGTGAAAACAATTATTTTAAACAATCCATTAAAGAACCGAATCTCTTACAGTTTTTAGATTTAGTCTGTATTGCAACAATTGCAGATATGATGGATGTCAGAGATATAAATCGCACCTTAATTATTCATGGTCTAAGAGTTTTAGAGAAAACTACAAGACCGGGTTTGCGTGCCATGATGAAAATGGCTTCCATTGAAAAACCAACTGCAATGCATTGTGGATTTGTATTTGGCCCGAGAATTAATGCAGCTGGAAGATTACAACATGCTCGTGCAGCACTGGACTTACTCACAACTGAAAATGAAAATGAAGCTAACAAACTATGTGAAGCGCTTGAAGATTTGAATTTAGAAAGAAGAAAGACTCAGGACACGGTCGTTGAAGAAGCACTAGCAATGGCAGAAAAAGAAATCAATAACGAAAAGTGGAAATTACTCTCAGATGAAATCCCAGCCGTGAAGATGGCGGTTGAAGAAAATTTATTTCCAAGGGCAATCGTCCTTCATAATGAGAAATGGCATGAAGGTGTACTTGGAATTGTCGCATCAAAAGTTGTTGAAAAATATAAACGTCCTGTTTTTGTCTTAAGCAAAAAAGAAGATACAAAAGAATCAATATTTAAGGGAAGTATTCGATCTTATGCAAAGGTTGATATTATTCAAAACATTTCTGTCGAATCGGTGTCTCGTCATCTATTGAACTATGGTGGTCATGCTCATGCAGGCGGTGTTACACTTCTAGAAAGTGAACTTGAAAGTTTTAAAATGACTATAAATATTCATCTCGCACTTTCTACAACTAAAGAAGACTATATAAAAACGAATCCTGCAGATGTTGATGTCGAATTGTCTGAAATCGATGGAAAACTTGCAAACGAATTAGAGCAATTGGCTCCATTTGGAATTGGTTTTACCGAGCCTGTGTTGCGTGTAAAAGCCGCTCAAGCAAAAACTGTTAAAATAATGAAAGAAAAACATTTAAAAATTACCTTTACTCCTCCAACTTCAACGTTTGCAACCACAACAGATGCGCTTTGGTTTAATGTAACAAAAGCTAAAGAAAAAGCTGAAAAAATCAAACAAGGCCTGTCTTCAAATTTTCACGTTACGACACAATGGAATGAATGGAATGGAAATAAAAAGCTTCAATTAATGATTCAGGAAATGAATTTAGATTAAAATAAAAAAGAATTAAAAAGTTAATTCTTTGTAAGTGCGAGCATCATTGACAGCTGCGCCTTCAAAAGCAGGATTATCTTTAAATTTAGCTATGAAAGAACTAATTGTATTTTCTAATGCTAGGGTGCCTTCTTCACAAAAAGACAGTGAATCATTTACTGTACAGGATGTTTCAAATCCAACGATAATTGTTTTTCCGATTGATCTAGCGTAAGCAATTTCACTTTCAATGTCTGTTGTTAAAATCGAGAATGTGTCACCAAGATTTAAGATCACAATTCTTTTTTGAGCTCGATCAAGTATCCATTCGCTAAAAAAGCGAGATTTACCATTTCGTTTTATAGTTTTTTCATCAAAGAATCTTTGAATACACATGTCGACGATCATGTCCGTATTTTGTGTGAATGAATTAATTTTCTCCATCAGATCTAGGTATTGATTTGCAATGGAATCGAGTCCTGAATTCCATTCAGGTAAATTTTGTATATCAATATTAAATTGAATTCCATCGACAGAGTTTTTTACAGCGCTTGAAAGTGAATTTTTAAAAGTAATTGCTTGTGAAATTAACTTAAGCGCTTTGGTGTGATTCGATGAATAAGCGAAATTTTTATCATTAAATAGGAATACAATTTTAAACCCGCTATCTGCTGCATTGGTTATAAAATTTCGAAGAAGATTTTGTTGAGAAGAGTCACCCTGAAGATAGATTCTTACATCTGCATAAATTCGCTTAATTTTTTTATCTTTAAAAAAGCTGAATAAGTTTTTTTGTAAAGTGGTGTCGTTTAAAAAGTTAGTTGAAAAACTATTTTTCAACCAGATATCTTTAGAAGAAATTTCTGTAATGCCGATTGTGGGTAATGGAGTTGGCGTATCTGTTGGAAAATCAGTTGGAGAGGATACCGTCATATCTGGAGTATTGCCGCCGCTACTTAAAACAGTCGTTGTCGTAATGCCCGGTTCGCTATTATTTTGTCTTGATGAATTGCAACCACTAATAGCGATTGCGATAATGACTCCGAATAAAATTTTCATGACCCCCGCCTAATTGAATCATCAGAAATACTAAGTTCTTAGCTGCTCAATTTATTTGAATTTCACCAAACCTAATTTTACAATTGTTGACAATAAATATCAACTAATATTCCGATTTAAATATAGAAGTAAGTATACGTAATTATTAACTTATATTTACTATAATGCCTGAAGATTATTTAATTTAGGATTTTTGATGGATTTAAGATTCCTTTTTGATCAAACACATTCTTTATCGAGCTCATTAGTTCTAGCTCAATTTGACTGCAAACCAATGGCATATATTGTTTTTGCACATATCCAATTCCGTGTTCGCCACTTAACGTACCACCTAATTTTTTCACGGAAGTAAATATTTCAGTTATACATTTAGGCAATTCAATATTCCAGTAGTCATCACTCATGGGTTCATCAGTTAATGTTTTTTTTAGTAAATTGACATGTAGATTTCCATCGCCTGCATGTCCATAGCAAACACTAGCTACATTGTATTTATTACAGATATTTTTAACTTCACGAAGCAATGAGGGCAGTTCATATCTAGGTACAACAGTGTCTTCTTCTTTGTAAATTGCACGGGATTTAACAGCTTCTCCAATTGAACGTCGAATGCGCCAAAGTTCATTTTGTTTTTCACTCGTATCGGCCAGAATAATATCTAGTGCGTGATATTTTTGAAGCACTTCTGAAAGTATTTCCAATTGCCGATCTATTTCATCGGTGGTTTGGGCATCGACTTCAATTAATAAAACGGCTTCTGCATCGGGTGATGGATTACGAATACTTGTTGCTCTGCAGCCGATAGATAGTGCAGATTTCTCCATATATTCACATGCACTCGGTGTTAATCCTGCTTGGAAAAGTGCGGAGACTGCTTCGGCAGGTTGTTCTAAAGTTGCAAATGGTACGAGTAAAAGTGAGCGAAACTTAGGCTTGGGAATTAGTTTAATAATTATTTTTGTAATTACAGCCAATGTACCTTCAGAACCGATCAACAGTTGAGTTAAATTATAACCCGTTGAATTTTTCAATAGCTTTCCGCCATGTTCAAAAACTTGTCCGTTTGGAAGGACGGC
>CAZPTV010000125.1:0-5805 GCA_964589335.1 uncultured Bacteriovoracaceae bacterium | reverse complement strand
ATTTTTCAAGTTTGGGAAGGTGGGCTAGTTTTTTACGGCGGCCCAATTTTATGCATTCCTTATATCTACAAATTCTGCAAAAATAGAAATATTTCACTCTTAAAGATGTTTGACATTTGTGCTGTAGGCATTCCCATTGCACATTCCATAGGCCGACTTGGATGCCTCTCCACCGGGTGTTGTTTTGGACGTCCAACCGGCAGCTCATGGGGAATTGTTTTTAACACAGATGTCGTTGATTCTCACTTGCATGGAATTCCATTACACCCTACACAACTTTATGAATTTGCCGCACTTTTGGTTTTATATTTTTTTCTAAAATGGAAAATACGAAAAAAGAAATATGACGGACAAATTACCTTTCTCTATATCTTTCTTTATGCGTTCATTCGTACGGTCGTTGAATATTTCCGTGGCGATGACATTCGTGGGTTTGTCATTCCAGGGTATTTATCGACATCGCAATTTATTTCAATATTATCTTCACTGATTGCGTTATATTTTTTATTCCGCGTAAAAAAGGAGTCTACAAAATGATTCAAAATCAATTCGCGATCATTCTAGCTTTCATTCTTGGTTCAATTCCTTTCGGAGTTTTCGTTGCAAAATTATTCGGCGTTAAAAATCTTCGCTCTGTTGGAAGCGGAAATATAGGTGCAACAAACGTTACACGTGCTGCGGGATTCAAAGCTGGTGTCATTACATATTTACTAGATTTTTTAAAAGCATTTCTTCCAATGTTTTATCTTCACTGTTCTCCAAACACATGCGGTTCACAGAATGTTTGGATTGGTTTTGCTGCGATTCTAGGTCATTGTTTCTCTCCTTTTTTAAGATTTAATGGCGGCAAAGGAGTCGCAACAACTTTTGGATTTTTATTCGCCCTCGATTATCGCATCGGACTTGCCTGCGGCTTAGTCTATTTACTCACATTAATTCATTTTCGAATTTCTGCGATTGGCTCATTACTAGCACTAATCGTAGGGTTCATTTGCGTATCAATGTTTCGTGAAAATACATCAGAAAAATTAAGTTTGTTATTCATCACTCTGATTGTATTACATAGACATAAATCGAACTGGATTGAGATTATTCAGAAAACGACTGTGTTCTTATTTATTCCATTTCTATTTCTTTGCCCCAACAAAACATTTGCTTACAATAAAATCATTGCACTCATGCCTAGCATTTCAGAAACTATTATTGATTTAGGTGCGGGAGAGCGCCTGATTGCAACAACGGATCATTCAAATATTCCTGATTTACTAAAAAAAAAATAAAAATTCTTGGACCCTATCATCAATTATCTGCTGAATCGATTTATTCTCTAAAACCCGATTTAGTCATTGCCAATAAAGACGGAAATTCTCCTGAACTTGTTGATCAGTTAAACTCTCTGAAACTTAAATTACTCATCATTGATACATCGACAATCAAGGGAACGCTCGAAGGCTTAAATCAAATTGCAGATGCATTAAAAATTAATGATCGATCTAAAATCTTAGCTTTATCTAAACTATTTTCAAATCCACGTATAAAAAATAACAAAAAAATATTTATCCAAATCGGATGGGATCCGATTGTCAGTGTAGGTAAAAATACTTTTTTAAATGAAATGATTGAATATATGGGTGCCACAAATATCTACGCAGATGCTTCTAACCATTATCCAAGACCTAATTTAGAGGATATCATTCATCGTAATCCCGATATAATTATTATTTGCCCTATGTCGAATGATGACAAAAGCGTAAAACAAGCCATTCAATCCTGGAATCGCTTCAAAAAATTAAAGGCCGTCCAAAACAAGCAAATTCATACCGTTACTCTTGACTGGTTAACAAAACCAACCTTTACTTTAGAACACGGCATACAAGCCCTGGAAAAAATATTGTGATACTTTTATTAACATTTTCATTCTGCATCTTTGGTATCGTATTATCTCTATTTACAGGGCGTTCCTCATTTACTGACGATCAGATATTTATGATAATTCGCATTCCACGTACAATTTTGGGATTAGCTGTAGGTGGCGGTCTTTCCGTTGCCGGAGTTGTAATACAATCTACACTTTCAAATCCAATGGCTGATCCATATACACTTGGAATTGCATCTGCCGCCGCACTCGGAGCCTTTGTTGGAAACTTTATATTTCATGGACGTTTTGGTGGAAACACTCTTTTTGCATTTATTTTTTCACTTTTATACTTATTTTTCTTTTTAAAACTGCTGAAAAATCGATTTACTGATACAACTCAAATGATTCTTACTGGCGTCATCTGTGGTTTTTTTCTAACTGCAATCACAACTTTTTTTGAGGCAATATCTGATCCTTCAATGTGGGGGCAGCAATTAAATTGGTTGTTGGGCTCTTTAACAAGCCTTCCATTAGATCAATCTATATTTACCCTTGTTATCATCATTTTAATTTCGATTATTTGTTGGATACACTGGAAGCCCCTTGATGTTCTATCTGTCGATACCTTGAGCGCAATGAATGTAGGATTAAATATTGAAACATACCGCAAGAGATTTTATTTATTAGTTTCATTGCTAACTGCAATATCAGTTTCAGTCGCAGGAATTGTAGGATTTATCGGCTTTATTATTCCCCATACAATACGTCTCATGGGAATACAAACCCACCGACTTTTAATTCCATGCTCTTTTTTTGCAGGAGCAGGATTACTTCTTTTTGCAGATTCTTTTTCTAGAATTCTTTTGCCTTCAAATGAACTTCCGGTTGGGGTTTTATTAGCTCTCATTGGAGCACCTGTTTTTCTAATTCTTCTCCGAAGATTGCGCGGGGAAAATAATATATGAAACTTTCGGTTCAAAATTTATTTTTCAAATACGCAGGTCAAAGTTTAAATGTACTGAACGATATAAATTTACAAGTTGTCGATGGTAGCTGGATTACTTTTTTAGGTAAAAATGGTTGCGGCAAATCAACCTTACTTCGCCTCATCGCCGGTCAGTTAAATTCTATAAAGTATGAAGGAAAAATCCTTTATGACAGCACGGATATTAATCAAGTCTCTTGGGTTGAACGTGCAAAAAAAATTTCTTATATCCCCTCTAATTTTAAACCCATGCAAGCATTTACTGTATTTGATTTTATATTACAGGGACGGTTTTCGCATGAATCCCCTTTTAGTAAATTTTCAAACCAATCGATCGAAAGTACAAAGAACGCTATTTTACGATTAGACATAAGTGACATCATAAACAATAAAATCACAGAACTATCCAGTGGGCAAATGCAACTGGTCCTTCTTGCTCGTTCTATAAATCAAAATCCAGATGTTTATATTATTGACGAGGGAACTTCTAATTTAGATTTAATTCACATTCAAAAATTTTATTCAATATTGAAAGAACTTCATTTTCAAAATAAAACGATACTTCAAGTCGTTCACGATATAAATCTTGCGGCAGAGCATAGTCCTAAAATTATATGGATGATGAATGGAAAAATTTCGTCAGCTTTAGATACACGCGAAGCAATGACAAAAGAAATGATTCAAGAATATTATGGAAGTCTAAAAAACGTATCCTATGGTCAAAATCCAACCAGCGGTAAGTTCCATCTTTTTTTAAATTAAATTTAAAAGAATACACTTTCCACTACATGTATATTTCCATTGTAGCCGCATGACGAGTTTCTTGAGTTGTGCTGGATTCTTTTTGATAACCGTAATTTAAACCAATTTTTGGACCAACCCAACCGCCCCCGATACTCCATCCTTTTTCTGCTCCTCTGAAAACACCCAATCTTGCATATAGCTCATTGCCTAAATTTATTTCTGTAGCAATAGAATAAAGACTTGTGCGGTCTCCATTTTTATAAAATCGAACAGCATCATCAAGATACAATAGCATAATGTCATTGACATTCGCTTTTCCAGAAATCGAAATTTCTCTAGGTCCTGTGATTGAAGTAAATTTCTGTCTAATATTGTCTGCGACTAGTGAAAGTTGAAAAGGAACAGAAACGGTATCTTTGGCTAAACCAAAACTTGCAGACAATCCACCGTCGTATTCAATATTTTCTTTACGGTCATCAATTCTTTTAAAATGCGTTCCAAATGATAAAATCGGAAGTGCTTTTTTAGCTAAAGCTAAATGAATCAGTTTTCCCTTTTCTATATTGGTATAGGCTAGACCTGCACTGACATATTCGTTTGTGCCATCAATGGCGCTTACATTAAATATTCCACGGTCTGCTTTTGGATTTTTCCAATAATATGTTCCTGAAACCGCTGCTAAATTATAAAAACCTAAAAGACTTGGATTTAGTATGACCGTATCACTTAAGAGCGCTCCAGCTCTGCCACCCTTTGACATGCCCAATGTTCTTGCAGACTGAAAGTCTAAACCATGTGCATTCATAAGTGAAAAATGAATACAAATTATTGATATTATTAAATAATAAACTTTTATAGACATGGTGTATTAATTATGGCATATTGCTGCGCACTATGGATAAACAAAAGTCTGAACAATTTAAAACAATTCTTAATGACCAACTCGTATCGCTCCGCCAAGAAATGGATTCTACTGTAAGTGAAATGGGCCATGATAGTGAAGTGTATGCGGACTTAAACGATGTAGCAAGCGTCGAAACCGATAAAACAATGCTTCTTAAAATTAGAGACCGCGAAAGAATGCTCATGACTAAAATTGAAGACGCATTAAAAAGAATTGATAATGGCACCTACGGTGTCTGCGATTCCTGTGGAGACGAAATTTCAGAAACAAGATTAAAAGCACGTCCTGTCACAACTCTTTGCATCGATTGCAAACAAGAGCTTGAAGGACAAGAACACAAACGCCGTTTTTTAAATTAGTGATTAATCACACTTTCCTTGTGCGTTAAATATTTCATCAGACGAAGATGAATGATAGATTAATTCAATGAAAATAAGAAAGGCCGTTCTTCCGGCAGCAGGCCTTGGAACACGATTTCTACCTGCGACAAAATCAATTCCTAAAGAGATGATTCCAATCATTGATAAGCCGATGATTCAATATATTGTAGAAGAATGTGCCGGCGCAGGAATTGAAGAATTGATACTCGTCACAGCTCCAGGAAAAGAAGCGATCGAATCCCACTTTGGCCCTACGAACAAAGCCTTGATGCAAACACTTATTTCTCAAAATAAAAAAGATCTTATCGATGTCGTCAACCATGCTTCAAATTTAATTAAAATTACAAAAGTAATACAAGAAAATCCACTCGGACTAGGTCACGCGGTTCTTACTACTAAAAACGCAGTTGGCAATGAACCCTTTGCCGTCCTATTGGGGGATGATCTCATCGTTTCAAAAATTCCATGCATTAAACAACTCATAACTGTTTTTAATGAAAAAATGAAATCTGTCATCGGGGTCATGCAAGTCCCGCGAGATGAAGTATCAAAATATGGAATTGTTGGCGGCAAATCTGAAAAAGAAAATTTGATTAAAGTCGACATTATGGTCGAAAAACCAAAAATTGAAACTAGCCCCTCTCAACTTGCTTGTCCGGGTCGATATGTTTTAACTCCTGCAATTTTTAAAATACTTGAAAATACAAAGCCAGGACGAGGCGGCGAAATTCAGCTCACTGATGCGCTCTCTTCACTTTCACAAACGGAAGGACTTTATGCATATACTTTTGAAGGGAAACGCTACGATACAGGCGACAAACTTGGTTTCATTGAAGCGACCATTGCCTTTGCTTTAGATCGTCCAGAGTTTAGAAATGATGTTAAAAATTTATTGAGAAAACGTTAGCATAGAGTCCGATAACCAGTTCATTAA
>CAZPTV010000124.1:0-5809 GCA_964589335.1 uncultured Bacteriovoracaceae bacterium | reverse complement strand
TGACCGGAGATGGAACAAACGATGCACCCGCTTTAGCACAAGCCGATGTAGGTGTTGCAATGAATACTGGAACACAAGCGGCTAGGGAAGCAGGTAATATGGTGGATCTCGATAGCAATCCTACAAAGCTAATTGAGATCGTAGAAACTGGAAAACAAATCCTTATGACAAGAGGTTCGCTAACAACGTTTAGCATAGCGAATGACGTGGCAAAATATTTTGCGATCATTCCAGCACTTTTTGGTGCCCTTTATGCAACTTCTGCAGGAAAAACAGATGGGCCACTTTCATCGTTAAATATTATGGGACTGCACTCACCTGAAAGTTCCATTTTAAGTTCTGTAATTTTTAATGCACTTATTATTGTGGCATTAATTCCACTTGCATTAAGAGGGGTCAAATATAGACCTATTGGTGCTTCACGTCTCTTGTTATCAAATTTAATTATTTATGGTTTTGGTGGATTGGTAGCTCCTTTTCTTGGAATTAAGGCTATTGATCTGCTGCTCACCGGATTGGGGGTAATATGATTCTTTCATCCTTTAAATATTTTATTTTTTCAACTATTTTGCTTGGATTTGCATATCCGTTAGTCATCACTGGTCTTGGAAAAGTCATGTTTAACGAGCAAGTAAACGGTTCAATGATAAAAGACGATTCTGGAAATATTCGTGGATCATTTTTAATTGCCCAGAAGCATGAAGATTCAAAATATTTTTGGCCTAGACTCTCGGGCGTTGATTATAATTCTGCTTCGTCAGGAGCTACAAATTTAAGTCTTACGCATAAAGATTTGCGTGCTGCCATTGAAGCAAGAAAAAAATCCGGTGCTGTCAGTGAGGCGCTTTTTTCTTCAGGGAGTGGACTTGATCCAGAGATTAGCCCAGAAAATGCCCTTTCACAGGTTAGTCGTATTTCCAAAGCTAGAAATATTGATAGTGAAACGCTTTCAAGGCTTATTTTAGAAAATACACAATCTAGAGATTGGCATTTTCTTGGAGAAAAACGAGTGAATGTAATGAAATTAAATCTAGCGCTCGATAAAAAGTAAGAATGTAGGTATTTGTGAAAATTCTAATATTTTTTATATTTCTGATTCACCCGGGTTCGGTAAAAGCAGTAGGTTCCTACACCTCGCCTTGTGAAGAACAAGAAAAGCAATTGCGAGATGCACTGGTTAGTTCAATTAAGTGTCTTAGAAAAAGTGCAAAAGTGAGTCGAAAGGACAAGGCTTCTGAAGTAAACTCATGTCCCAATGAACTTTCAGAATTTTCAAATTTTAAAATTAAGTTAATAGAATGTTTAATGAAAGATAAAATGTAAGGAGAAAAATTATGAAAAATCTAATAATTAAAAATCTAACAGTAATTGTATTTTGCCTCAGTATTACAACTCAAATTGTAAGCGCTGATAATACTACTCAAGAAAAGAAATCGGTTAAATTAGGTGGATTTGTAGACGCATTCTATGCCTATGACTTTAATAAACCGACTAATCGTGATCGTGATTTTACAACCCAATCGATTAGAAATAATGAATTCAACATCAATCTTGCTTTCATCGATGCCAAATTGGAATCTGAACAGTTACGAGGACGCCTTGCTCTTCAAGCCGGAACTTCAGTTCAAAGTAATTACGCGGGTGAACCTACCACAGGTTTAGTCAGCGGACCTATTCTTTCAAGACACATTCAAGAAGCATATGGTGGATACCAAATTCAACCGGGTTGGTGGATGGATGCAGGGATTATGCTTTCACATATTGGAATGGAAAGTTGGATCAGCAGAGATAATCCTGTCTATCTTCGTTCACTTGTCGCTGATTATTCACCTTTTTATCAAACGGGAATTAGAAATGATTTTAAATTTAACGACCAGTGGAGTGCGCAGCTATTAGTATTAAATGGTTGGCAGAATATTTCTGAAAATAATTCATCTAAATCAATTGGTACACAAATTACCTATACAGCAAATGATTCATTATCGCTAAGTTACAATACCCTTATTGGTAATGAAGCTAGATTTAGACATTTTCATGACTTCATTATGAAAACTAAAATCTCAACTTCATATTCTCTTTGGTTTCAAGGGGATTATGGTTCGCAATCACATAGTGGGGATTGGAACGGATTTGCACTTATCAATCAGTTTAATTTATCACAAAAACTATCTTTATCAGTTCGTGGTGAAAGATACTCAGATCCTAATCAAGTCATTGTTGTGACAGGTGGTAATGCGTTTAAAGCCTGGGGGGCTTCGTTGGGTGCCGATTACAAACCAGTCGATGCAATATTATATCGATTTGAAGCAAGGAGTCTATTTGCAAATAAATCTGTTTTTCAAAGTAAATCAGGCTTGAAACAAAACCAAACAGTCCTTGTACTCAGTATGGGATTAAGTTTATAAAAACTATGTTCAGGCTTTGGAATTGAAAACAAATAGGAGTAAGTTAGATTTGAAGTGAAATGACAAAAGAGAACGATAGTCGGGCAAATCCAGATAGTTTACTACGAACGATTAAGAACTCGGAAGAGGCACGTTCAAAGGGGAAGCTGCGCATTTTTTTTGGAATGTGTCCTGGTGTTGGTAAGACCTATGCCATGCTAAAGTCGGCAAGAAGTATAAAAGACTTAGGACAGAATGTACTTGTAGGTCTTGTCGAAACACATGGCAGAGTAGAGACTGAAGAACTACTTAAGGGAATGGAGGTTCTTCCAAGAAAAATCATTCACTACAGAGAGAAAGATCTTTTAGAATTTGATATTGATGAAACACTTAAGCGAAGACCTGATTTAGTTCTTGTCGATGAACTTGCACACACCAACGCGCCTGGTTCAAGACATAATAAGCGTTGGCAAGACGTTGAAGAACTTATTAATAACGGGATTTCCGTTTTTACAACACTCAATGTACAACATGTCGAAAGTCGTACTGACCTTGTATATCAAATTACTTCCATCCCAGTTCGTGAATCTGTTCCCGATCGGATATTTGAAATTGCAAATCAAGTTGAACTTATCGATATCACACCAGAAGAACTATTAAGACGACTTCGTGAAGGAAAAGTATATATAGGTGATCGCGCTCAAGCAGCAGAAGGTGGATTTTTTAAAGAAAATCATCTAATTGCATTACGCGAACTTTCACTCAGACTCGTTGCTGAAAAAGTCGACCATGAATTACAAGATAAGCTCGTACTTTCGAGATATCGCGAAGCTTGGAATACAGGTGAAAAACTTTTAGTAGCTATAAGCCAAAGCCCCTACTCAGCAAGACTCATTCGTGCAACTCGGCGTATGGCTTTTAATTTAGAAGCACAATGGTTTGCACTTAATGTTGATAATGGAGAAAGGCTATCTGAAGACGATTATAATACTCTTCAAAAAAATATACTTTTAGCACGTGATTTAGGAGCAGAAATAATCCATACAAGGGATATTAATATCTCAAATGCTATTCAACGTATTGCTCATGAAAAAAATGTCACACAAATTGTCATTGGTAGACCCGATCGTAGATTTTTTAGAGATCTTCTTTCGGGCGGAACTCTTTTAGATCAACTTGTACGCGATACTAGTCTGATCGACATTCATGTCATACGACAAGAAAGACTTCCCAGATTTAAAGGATTCAAGCTTCCTGAGTTTAGGGGAAAAAGTCCAGTCGCACAGTATTTCTACACATTTGTTTTTCTAACGATCACAACAGTAATTGGTTTCACTTTACAGCGGTGGTTTGATTATAAATCAATTGGATATATTTATCTATTAAGTGTTCTTATTGTATCGGCAATGTATGGAAAGGGACCAATCTTTTTTTCTGCTGCTTTGAGCGCACTTGCATGGAATTTCTTTTTCATGCCACCGACTCTAAGTTTCGAAATTGGACATGCTCAAGACATGCTAATGGTTTATGCATATTTCTTGGTTGCGTCTTTGGGTGGCATTCTGAACGCAAGAATCAGAAAACATGAAAAATTATTGATATTAAGAGAAGAGAGGGCAAATCTTCTCTATGAACTTACACGTAATTTGTCAGAAGCTACTTCAGTTAAAGACATATTGACTGCAGGAGAAACTCATTTAAAGCCAGTATTTAAAAATGAGATCAATCTTTGGATAGCGGATAAAAATGGCAATTTATCAATAGTCGATGGCATTAATCGAGTTCCTGATGAAAATGAAAAAGATTATGCAGTCGCTCGATGGTCTTTTGAAAATAGAAAAATGGCAGGATGGTCTACAGACACTCTTTCGGGTGCTCGCACGCTTTGCTTTCCGCTGCTAGGAAAAACGAATTGCACCGGAGTTGTTCTTTTCTATCCGAAACAAGAAAGACAACTTAGTCTTGAGCAAAGTATTTTTATTGAGACAGCAGTTAAGCAACTTGCGATCGCGCTTGAACGAGAGATTTTGAACGAAAGCGCAAAGGAAGTTGCCTTACTCAAAGAGTCAGAGCGGCTCTATCAAACACTAGTCAATTCTATTTCTCATGAAATCAGAACTCCATTAACTGCAATTATGGGAAATGCGGCAGCACTTCAACATGAAAATATTTTAAGTGATAAAGAGTTTGTACGCTCATCATCAAAGGAACTGGGCCGAGCGACAGAGCGTCTTAATCAGGTCGTAGAAAATCTCTTAGATATGTCTCGTATAGAAAGTGGACATTTAATAGTAAAGAGTGAGGTTTTCAGTGCGATTGATTTAATTGAGCATACGCTTCGTCGACTTGAAACACATTTAGCCAAGCACAAAGTTAAAATTTCTAATGAAGTATTAGGGTCATTTGGTGATTTGATTTCAGGAGACTTCAAACTTCTAGACCATGCCATTGGAAATTTATTATTAAATGCAGCTCATTACTCTCCAATTGAAAGCGAGATTAGAATTGGAATTCGTTCAAATGAACATTCCGTTATTCTTCAAATTTCTGATCAAGGTCCAGGAATCAGAAAAGAATATAAAGAGCGTGTTTTCGAAAAATTCTTTCGTGTTCCTGGAACGCCAACGGGTGGGGTTGGGCTTGGATTATCGATTGTTAAAGGTATTTTAGATGCACATTCTGCAATGATTAAACTATTAGATGTTACAATTGGAACAACATTTGAGATCCGGTTTCCTAAAGCAGATCTTCCTGATAATATTAAGGGAGAGCTAACATGATTTCATCTAAGCCCAATAAAATACTAATAATTGATGATGAAATATCAATGCAAAGACTTCTTAAAGTAAGTTTAGAATCAAATGGTTATACCATTGAAACTGCGAAAACAGGTGTCGAAGGAATCAGTCTTGCTTCTTCTCATCCAGAATTTGCCGCTATCCTTCTCGATTTAGGATTGCCTGATCTCAATGGACTTGAAGCACTTTCAAGAATGAGGAGTTTAGGGGTTAAAACTCCTGTTATTGTTCTTACTGTAATTGAAGACGATGAAAGTAAAGTAGCTGCTTTAGATTTAGGAGCGGACGATTATATTACAAAACCGTTTTCAGTTCCCGAACTCCTTGCAAGAATTCGTGTTGCAATTAGACATTCGGGCTCAGCACCTTCAGAGAAACAAATTAAGACAGGTAGTCTAGAAATTGATATTTCAGCTCATCAAATTAGAGCCGATGGTAAGGAAATTAAATTTACACCGATTGAGTTTCAGATCTTGGCTTTGCTTGCAGAAAATCTTGGAAAAGTCATCACGCATCGAGTGTTATTAAATAAAATATGGGGGCCGAATTCGGTCGAGCATGTGCAATATCTTAGAGTTCATTTGGGACAAATAAGAAAAAAATTAAAAGACCACGATGTAGATGAAT
>CAZPTV010000123.1:0-5822 GCA_964589335.1 uncultured Bacteriovoracaceae bacterium | reverse complement strand
ATTTGTTTTTTTCTTCTTTTATTCCTTTTAAAATTTTCCTTGAATCTCGTAGTGCATAAACTGCTTCGTCTTGTCGATTCATCTCACCGAAAATTCTTCCACGAAGCGTTAAAACCTTTAGCTCTTGCGTCTTCGTTATGATGATTGGTTTTTGAGTTCTACGGATTCCAAGTTTTTTTTCTAACCTTCTGTTTGGTAATAGATCAAATGTAATTGCAACCGCTTCTTCGTAACTTTTTTTCATTAACATTGCTTCTGCATATAATAGACGGCCATCTATATAAATTTCAGAATTTTTAGGGCTCTCTAATAATGGATGGAGGGCTTCGATGACAGCATCAAATTTTGATAAATAAAATAAACATTTTGCTCGATAAATCTGAGCTTCTTCCATCTGCGCTAATCCAGAGAATTCTGTTAAATATTGATCCCATGTATGTAACGCGCTTGTATAGCTTGCTTGTTTCATTTCTAAAATTGCATTTGAAAATACTTCAGCTCTTCGCTCTTCTAATGGTTTTTGTTGAATTGCTTCGAATTGAATTGAACTTTCTGGATTTAATTTTGGAGCTTCTTTATGTCGAGCGCAGCTCATCAAAAAATTGACAGAAACAATAGTTGAAACTACGCATAGTAAAATTCGCATGAATGTCTACTAGAGTAGTCATGTTTCTTAAGATTTCAAAAGAAATAAACTTTCAATGTTGGTTGAGTTTTTTTCAAATTCTCTCATTGCAATTCGCAACACCTGTTGCAGTCTGCAACGAAAATTATTTCTTAAGATATTGATTTTATTTACTTTATTTTTGGCATTCCTTTTGTAACATCTCCATTGGAATTCAAACAAAAAGGATAGTCAAAACTTTCCTATTTTGAATGAAGTTATAATCAACAACTTAATCTTAAGGAGATTAAAATGAAAAAAATCGTAATCGCTATGATCTTAGGCGCATTCTTAATTGGTTCAGCAGTTTCTTTCGCAAATGAAGGTGCAGCTCCTGCTGATGCTGCTCATGGTGACGTAGCTCATGCAGCACCTGCAAAAAAAGGTAAAGCCGCAGCTATGAAAAAGAAAAAAGGCGGAAAAGCTAAAGTTGAAGCTAAAGCTAAAGCAGATGCTCCTGCAGCTGATGCTCCAAAAACAGATGCTCCTGCTGAAGCTCCAAAAGCAGAAGGTGAAACCCACTAAATTTAGTGATTTTACTAAAATTTCAAGCCGGAGGTGGAAACACTTCCGGCTTTTTTTTTACTCAAACTTACATATATAGTTGATTGCAGATGATAAATTTTAAAAAATTTACGAATTGGTTCTCAAAACTCACGCTAGGAACTAAAATCTATTTTTCTCTTACTGCTATTCTTGTTCCTGTATTTAGTTTAATTATTTTATTGCAGATTCGAATTACTCAACCACTTCTTGAGGACGAGGTTCGCCAAATTGGTTTATCGGCTTGTCGTTCATTGGGATCTGACATCATCGCGCAAAGTTTATTATCAAAACCAAATTTACTTGAAACTAGAATCATAGAAATGACGTGGCAACAGCCTTCACTTTATCGACTTAGTGTTTTTACAAAAGAACTCGTCAGGGAAAAAAACGATTTGGGTATTCTTCAAGATCTTGAAAAATTCAAGCTGATCGGAAGCAATGTTGAAGATGAAAAAATTCCAGATTCTGAACTTTTTAAAGATCTAGATATTCCGCGCACAAACATACGCACCGTTGACGACAACCCGTACTGGGAAGTCCTCTATCCAGTAAGAAGTAAGTCAGGTAAAAATATAGTCGCTTATATCTACGCTGAAGTTTCAATGAAAGTTGTCAGCAGAGTGACGGGTATTTTTTTCAAAATTACTGTCATAGGCGCATTGGTTGCAATTCTTCTACTCATTTGGAGTTTAAGCTTTTACTTAAAACGTCTTATTGAAAATGAAAAATTATTGCGGATTGCCGAAGTAGAAAAAGTTGAACTTACTGAACAGTTGCAACTCACTCAACAACAACTTTTTCTCAATGAAAAATTAGCAATCATGGGACAACTGACTGCAAGCTTTGCGCATGAAATTGGAACTCCCTTGCATTCACTTTCAGGACATTTACAACTTCTTAGCGGGGAACTAAAAAATAAAAAAGATCTAGATCGCATCGAAATTATTAATTCACAAGTTTCACGAATTGAAGGCATCGTGAAAAACTTCTTGGCTTCAACTCACTCACCTACACAGAAAAAAGAAATGGTAGACGTGCATCTGATGCTTGAAAAAATTATCAATCTTGTAAGTCCAAGGCTTCAAAATCAGAAAATTGAAGTTCAATTTTCTGACCGTTTAAACCAAAAACCTGTTTATATTGTCCCTTCTGATCTAGAACAAGTTTTTATAAATATTATCAACAATTCCATGGATGCCCTGTCCGAATCAAAAAATACAAACAAACGCATGATACTGACAATTACTGAAGCATTCGATAAGCACAATCATCCGATGATGGTAATCAAAATCAAAGACAACGCAGGGGGAATGAACGCCGATGCGTTAAAAAATGTTTTCAAACCATTTTTTACTACCAAAAAACCCGGCAAAGGTACTGGCCTAGGGCTCAATATTAGTCAAGGATTAGTAAAAAAATACAGTGGAAAGCTTGAACTCGATTCTGAACTTGGCAAGGGGACTACCGTCACGGTAAATATTCCATATGATTCGCCGTAAAATTTTAATTGTTGATGATGATGACGTCGCAAGAAAACTACTCCAAGAGATTTTAGAAAAAGATGGGTTTGAAGTCCAGTTGGCCTCAAGCGGCGAGGAAGCGATTTCATTTTCAAAAAAATTTTTCTTTCCCGTCGTTGTTAGCGATATCCGCATGTTAGAACTTGACGGCATTGATGTTCTCAAACATTACAAATCAAATTCACCAAAATCCGTCGTCATACTTATGACCGCATTCGGTTCTATGGATTCCGCTGTCCAAGCGATTAAAGAAGGTGCATTTGATTACATCTCTAAACCATTTAAGATCGATGAATTTAAAAGCATCATTAAAAAAGCACTCAAACAAGCCGAATCACTCCAACAAATAGACCTGCACGAAATTTCTCCTTCATTGCAAGAAAAAGATGTAAAAGCAATGATCGGATCATCTGTAAAAATGTTAGAAATTTATAAAACTTTAGCTCGCTCAGCAATGTCAGATGTTTCTGTTTTAATTACAGGTGAAAGCGGAACTGGTAAAGAACTCATTGCACGAGCCATTCATGAAAACAGCGTACGAAAAAAGAAAAAATTTATTGCAATCAATTGTGGCTCTCTCTCAGAAACTCTCCTAGAAAGTGAGCTTTTTGGACATGTAAAAGGTTCGTTTACTGGCGCACAAGACAATCGAAAAGGAATCATCGAAGAAGCAAATGATAGCACTTTGTTTCTTGATGAAATCGGGGACATCTCACTAGCAATGCAAGTTAAACTCTTACGAGTTTTGCAAGAGGGAGAGATTCGTCCCGTTGGCAGCAATGAATCAAAAAAAGTTAATGTTCGATTGATTGCAGCAACACATCGCAATCTTTCTCAAATGGTAAGAGAAAGTAAATTTAGAGAAGACTTATATTACCGTCTTAAGGTTGTGAGCATTGCAATTCCTCCCCTAAGAGAACGCCCGGAAGACATTCCTGATTTAGCAAATCACTTTCTTTTAAAATATTCTGAAAAAAATAAAAAAAGATTTCATGGATTTTCAAAAGATGTTTTAAATCAATTTAAATTTTTTCAATGGCCTGGCAATGTTCGCCAGTTGGAAAATACAATTGAACATGCTGTTGCGATGTCCAATTCAACAATGATTGAATTAGAAGACTTACCTCCAGAGATACGACAACAAGAAATAAACTCGTCCTTACTTAAAAATGAAACGGAACAGAAACGAACATTAGAAGACTTAGAAAAAATTCAAATTTTAAAAATACTATCTGATGTAAATTTTAACAAAAGCCGTGCAGCTGAAATTCTTGGAATTGATCGAACTACATTATATAGAAAAGCTCAAAAGTATGGCATCGAACTCAAAGAAAAATAATAATTTTGACTTTGAAAATTATAAACCGGCTGCGGTTTTAATTCCTATTTTAACTCATAATAAAAATTCAAAAGAGATTTTAACTTTTGAATCAAATTTAAATAAAGGTGAAATTCAAATTTCAATTGATTCAGACCTTTTGTTTACCCAACGATCAAACTCTGTAGAGCACCATAAAGGGCAAATTTCATTTCCTGGCGGTAAATTTGATGAAAATGATCATAACTTATTGCAAACCGCACTACGAGAGACCGAGGAAGAAATAGGTATTCAATCAAATAAAATAAATATATTCCATGAGTTACCCCCCATCCCGATTCCAAAATCAAAATTCAAAGTTACAGCTTATGCAGGACAAATTGATGAAACTCTCCATTTTCAAATTAACAAAAATGAAATTGATACTCTTATCCGTTTGCCTATCCATTTTTTTTTAGAACCAAAGCATTCAACACTTGAAACGATTGAACTAGAGGGTTTACGCTATCAAATCAAAGCTTATTCTGATGGGAATATTAGAATTTGGGGTGCAACCGCAAAAATGGTTGATACCTTTCTAAAGTTTTCAAAATAATAAGTTTAAAGTCATTTAAAAAAAAAGGAGACGTATGCGGTTCGTAAAAACGTTCATCATTTTATTCGGTTTATTGAGCACTTTAAATGCATTCACTGCTGATAATTTTGGTCCAAAATTTAAATCTGTAGATCCAGAAGAAACTAAAACAGGACTGGAACCCTTTACAGGTCAACCTTCAGAATTCATAAGCGATGTTAGTTTTGGATTAGGTATTCATTATTTTGATAGTTTTGGTTTACACGGTACATATGCATATAAACTTTTAGATAAAGGTCTCATTCAAGATTTTAATGATTCGCTTTATTTAGAAGGTGGATTAAGAACTACGTTTTATGGAACTGTAAAAAATGAAACTGGAATTGTTGGAATCAGTTTACTTGCAAATGTACGATGGGATTTAAATTACGATAAACAATGGACACTTTTCGGTACCTTAGGCTTTGGATTAAACAATATCCTTATTGTTAGCAATTCAGATGTTACAGGAGGCGGTTTTTTTCCTGCAATTGGAGTTGGTGCATATTACATGATTAAAGATAACTACGGAATGCGTTTCGATTTATCATATCAACTCCTCGGAATAAGTGGTGTGATTAGGTTTTAAGGCAAATTCTTTCAATTTTTGATTTTAATCTGTACTATCTTAGAGATGTCTTCTCTAAAAAGAATTTACTTCTTTCTTAGTCTTCTTCTGTTTTGCAAAAATACATTTGCATATGAGCAAGTAATTTTTGAACTAGAAGAGAATCAAACACTCAGTGAAATTGCATTTATTTTTTATGGCAGAGCTTCATATACATCTAAAATTATAGAATGGAATCAGGTTTCTAACCCTAAACTATTGAAACCCGGAACTAAAATTACATTATTAGAAAAACCTATTCGTTCAGAAGAAGAAGGAAAAAATGCACTTCGTTTAATGTGGGAAGAACGACGAAAGAAAAAAGAGACTCTCTCTGCGTCAGGAACAGTAACTGCAACACCAGAGCAAACTCAGAAACCAACCAAAATACCTATTATTGAGATAAAAAAAGAACTATCAGAAAAAGAAAAAAACCTAATCAATCAATATGAATCAGAAATTGAAAAACAAGCCAAAAAAGAAAAGGATGTCCCCAAAACAAGTGAAATGAATGCCGAAGATCATTTAAAAATAGGTGAAGTCCTGTTCAACGA
>CAZPTV010000122.1:0-5860 GCA_964589335.1 uncultured Bacteriovoracaceae bacterium | reverse complement strand
GGATCCGACGAAGCGACCGTTGAAGCTTTATTTGATATAAGCTCACAAGGCAAATTACTTAATACTTTAAATGAATTTGAAATACCTACAGAAAATGAACTTTTAATTAAGAGAACGATTCATCGTTCCGGTAAAAATAAAATTTTTATTAATGGGGAGATGGTAACGCTAAGTCAATTGGGTGCAATTTGTGAGAATTTAATCGAGCTTTGTTCGCAACATGAACACCAATCATTAACCAAGTCTGATTTTCAACTCGAGTTGCTTGATCGATATGGTGGATTTGAATCAATAAAAGAAAAAGTAAAAAGCGATTTTCTTCAATTAAACGAAATCCGTCTTGAATTGGAAAAGGTAAACGGAGCGAGTATTGATGCGCGCACAGAAGATTATTTGAGGTTTCAGGTTCAGGAAATTCGAAACTTTGAACCAAAGGAAAATGAAGAAGATGAATTAATGGCGGAGAGAAAAAAATTACTTAACGCAACAAATTTGAGCGACAGTGTTGGTTCTGCTCTCGGTTTGCTTGATCAAGGAGATATGGACGTAAAAACCTTGATTGGAAAATCATTACAAAGATTACACAAAGCTTACGAAATGGATAATGCTTTAAAAGCTCCAATCGAATCTCTAGAAAGCGCAAAAATACAAATTGATGAAGCTTCATTTTTTTTAAATGATTATTTATCAAACATTGAAATGAATCCATCAAGGCTAGACCAAGTCGAAGAGCGTTTAGCTAAATGGTCCATGATGAAGAAGAAATATGGTGCAGATGCCAGTGCAATTTTGAAGCGGGCGGAAGAAATTGAATCTGAATTAAGTTTATTTGAAAATCGTATTGAAAGAGTAAAGAAACTTGAATCTGAGTATGAAAAAGCAAAAGATATCTATCAACAAAGCGCACAGGGATTAAGCAAGAAGCGAAAAAATACTTCGAAAACACTATGTGCAACAATAAAAAAGGAATTAGCAGATTTATCCATGCCTGGAACGGAATTCATCGTAGACTTTCAAATGTCAGAACCTAAAGCTGACGGCTCAGATAAGGTACAGTTTTTATTTAGTCCAAATCCAGGCGAAGAAGCAAAACCCATTTCTAAAGTCGCTTCAGGTGGTGAACTTTCACGTATTATGCTCGCAATACGCAGAAGCATTGCTGACAAGGGAACCATAGGTGTTTATTTGTTTGATGAAGTTGATGCGGGAATTGGTGGACATACCGGAACAGTTGTCGGAGCAAAATTAAAATCAGTTTCAGAGTATAATCAAGTTTTATGCATCACTCATTTACCTCAAGTTGCTGCTTTTGCAGATGCCCACTTTCATGTAAGTAAAAAAACAAATGCAGGAAGAACGGTTTCAGAAGTTGATTTGCTTTCGGGTAAAGAAAGAGTTGAAGAAATTGCGCGTATGTTAGGTGGCGTAAAGGTTACTGAAAAATCTAGAGCACATGCCAAAAGCCTACTAGAAGAGGCACATTAACTATTTTACCTGTCTTAAAACAGGTTTTAATGGAGAAATAAATTCTAGAAAAGATTTTGATTCAAATTTATTAGTTTCTTTAGTGAATTCAAAATATTTTTTATCTTTTCTGGGATAACCACAATTAATATATTGTCCTTCATGGTGTCCGATTAAAAAATTCATATCATCATAGGCATGGGAATGTCCCATGATCACAAAATCAAAACCATTTGAAATTTGTTCGCAGGCAAAATTTCTAAATAATTTGATCGTGTTCTCGTCAGCATCCGGATGCTGTCCTCTGCTCGCGCGGGACATCGTGCTTCCGATTCGATCAAGAATAAAGCCGGGTGCTGCATCAATAATACACTGGCTGATTAGATTTCGAGTTAAAAATCGAAACGCTTGATAACCATAATCCTTCTTATTTATTTTATCCCCATGACAGAAATAAAACTTTTTGCCATTCCACTCAAAAATTATAGTGTCTGAAAAAATTTTAACATGACCGCAGTCATCAAAGAGTCCTTCGATTTGAAAGTCATGATTTCCTTCGATGTAATAAATTTCAACATTTTTATTGCCTAGATTTTTTATGCGATCAATGAGTTCAAAATATCTCTCTCTAAAAATATTTTTATTACCAATGAATAAATCGAAAAGATCTCCAACGATAAATAATTTATCTCCAGTTTCAATTCTTTCATCAATAAATCGAATCAATCCACGATACAGTGGATCCTCAGGACCCCAAAGGTGGAGGTCGCTAATAATGATGAGCTTTTGTGAAATCATATTTTGAATTTACTAGAATTAAAATTTTTGATCAAGAATGTTTCCACGACCAACATCTTCTAAAACTGAAGAACGACGGAGCCGCATAAATTCGTCTGCTGTCATCGTTTTAATTGTGGATCCATTTGCTTGGTTTAGTCGAACGGTGAGTCCATTTACAGTATCTATAATTTCTGCGTTGATTCCTTTTCCTGTAAAGTTTGGAGAACTTTTCATTTCATTTAGAGCACGCTCTAATTCTTCTCGATTTGGTTCCTCTTGTTTTTGGTCTTGATTTTGATTTGGATTATTGTTTTGGTTATTCTTTCCAGTGCTATCATTGATTGAGGAAACACTGTTTTCAGCCGCGTCCTTTTTTCGGACAGGTTGAATTGGATTTAGAAAATTTAACCAAGTTTTATCAATCCTAAAGCCCATTTCACTTTCTCCTAACTCTTTGTCGGAGATAATCATAAATTCATTAAGAGCTGAGGATTGCCGAGCATAAATTGCCTAGCATGTTTAAGTTCATTATATTGTTATTTGTGACTGGTGTGGGAAAATATTAGAAGATTGGAATTATTGTAAAAAACACTTTATGTCACAATTGCTCGATAAAGACCTGTTTGAGGTCAATATATCTGTTATCAGAAAAACGTTAGGCGCCATCCCTTTTGATGTATATTTGAAACGTGCTGAAAATACATATACTAAATTATTTTCTCAAAATGATCCAATCGATCATTCCAGGTTAGCGGGTTATGAAAGTTCAAAAGGGATTCATTTTTTATATGTTCAAAGAAAAGATTTTACAAAATATGAACGACACGTTGAATCGGTTGTTCAAGGGGTAATCGCAAAGCCTGAAACGACGAATTATATCGACATGGCTGAAGTCACAAGAGAAATGATCAATCTTGCTTTCACAGATCTACTTTTGAAAAAAAATGTCGATGAAAAGGTTTTGAGGCAGTCGACTTTAGGCGTTCGTTCTTGCTTGACGGCTCTTGAGTCAGATCCTAAATCGATGGCATACCTTTTAAAAATTATTTACCAAAAATATCCCTATGAAGTTAAAAGAGCTATTTCCACAGCAATTTTTGGAATTCTTCTTGCTAGAAAAGCAAAAATTGTAACTGATAAAAGTTTAATGATGATTGGTCTTGGCGGAATTTTGCACGATGTTGGAATGACAAAGTTGAAAGTGAATCCTGAGTTAAAGTCAGACTTATCGCCAGAAGAATGGGACGAAGTGAAGGAGCATCCGCAAATTGGAAAAAAAATGCTAGATGGAGTTGCTGGAGTAAGTACTGAAGTTAAGATGATCGTACTTCAGCATCATGAACAACCAAATGGTTTGGGATATCCGAACCGGTTACACGATCAAGATATATTTGTTCCTGCAAAGATTGTTGCAATTGCAGATTGTTTTACAGCATTAAATTGTAAGAGACCAATGCGCGAAGCCTTTTCCCCGGAGCGCTCATTTCAAATTTTATTTGAAGATGTAGGTAAGTTTGATCAAAAATTATTAACTTCATTTGCAGAATTATTCAGGCAAAACCATTTACTAGAAGATTCAGAATCATAATTAAATATACCCCGGACGACTTGCGCCCGGGGCTTATATGGGATTACTGCATGATAATCAGCAATTCGTCACCACGCACTGGTTACGAAATAGGGTGAATTAGCATGCAATGATATTTGAGATCCTCTATTCAGATCCTTCTAATTAGAGCAGTCTCAAAGCTTGTGAAGGCACTTGATTTGCTTGAGCCAATACTGCGACAGAAGCTTGGTTCAATATATTTCTCTTAACTAGTTCAGCAGATGATTCAGCAATATCAGTATCTCGAATTCGTGAATTTGCTGCTGACATACTTTCGATTCCAATCCCTAAACTATTCGACGTAGATTGTAATCGGTTTTGCATAGCACCCAGGGACGCTCTATAACCATTGATCTTATCCATAGCCGAATCTAATTGTTCTAATGATTCTCGAGCATCATCGATGTTCTTCAAATTCGTATCATCAATTCCTATTTCATCGGTCTTGATATTAAATTTGCTCACATGATATTTGATTCTGTCGGCTTCTGTATTATTTGGGCCAACTTGAATTTCTAAAATGTTTTTATGTGATTCACCATTTAACAAATGGGTTCCATTGAAAGTGGTTGAATCTGCAATTCGATCAATTTCAATTTTTAATTGTTGAACTTCTTGATCGATAAAGCCACGTTCGCGGTCTCCAATAGTATCTGAAGAAGCTTGAATTGCTAATTCCCGCATGCGGATTATGCTATTACTAACTTCGCTCAAACCGCCTTCTGCGACTTGCACGAAACTAATCCCATCGTTGGCATTTCTTTGTGCTTGTTTTGTACTTTTAATCTGACCTTTCATCCCTTCGGATATTGATAATCCGGCAGCATCATCTGCTGCAGTTGTAATACGGTCTCCGCTCGCTAATCGTGTCATTTCTTTTGCACCTTGAGTTTGATTTTGTGAAAGCACGCGTTGCGCAGACAAAGAAGCTAAGTTTGTCGATATTCTTAATCCCATAAAATTCTCCTACGTTCTGCTATGGTTCATCCCCGTATAAAATCAGGTCGAGGAATTGCCTGTGCTTGGTTAACTTTGAGAAAACAAATCTCAATGAAAAACAAACAAAGTTATGTGAATGATTTTTTGATTTGGAAGAACTGCACAACAGAAAGGTTCACACAGAAGAATACCGCACTACGTTCCGCACAGATGTACTACTACAGTGAGGATTAATTCATTCCCTCACATTTACTAATTTACCTATCGGCAGACTTTGCCTAAAACTTTAGTAAAATAATCGAGCTTAGATCTATTATAATGAATTTAAAATTAAAAAGGATGTGTCGTTAAGACACATCCTTTTTTAAGACTTATTAGTTTAATGCCTTATTTAGAGACACAAAACATTCTATAGTAATTATCGCCGCTTTGACTTGAGCTATATGGGGGCGAATAGATCATCACAGCGTTTGATCTTTCAGTTGCACTTCGAATTCTAAATTTAGCTAGATTTTCCCTTGAAAGGTCATTTGGTAGTATAATACGAGCGGCATACTTTCCATTATGGTTACCGCCAAATGAAGTTTTATAAAAATAGGAGCCTAGAGTAAAAGTATATTCGTTATTGCCTTTGTAGGGACTTCTGTTGGTAGTAATTTCACTTGCCTCTAAATCACCAGTAGGTTGAATTAGCTCGCTGTGTTTATGTATAGTTTCTTTTTTTCCTAATCTTTCAATTTCTCTTTTGTCATCAAATACGTATGAGCTAAAAAAATCAGTTGGGTTTTCAAAGTTTAAACTGACTTGGGTTAGGGTTGTGCCATCGATTATTTTTGCGGTAAGAAATGGTTTGCTGCCCTTTCTAGAAAAGATATTCCAGCACGCAATATCGGTTACTGCAAATGCTTGTGAGCTAAGCAATAAAGTTACTAATGATAAAATTAATTTCATAAAACCTCCTGAATTTGTAATCAGGAGTGGCTAACATTAGCGTTTATGCTTGGCAATACAAAAAAGACGCGACGAATTATTATTCGATAGACATCGATTCGATGGTATCCCATTGAG
>CAZPTV010000121.1:0-5871 GCA_964589335.1 uncultured Bacteriovoracaceae bacterium | reverse complement strand
CTTTATATTCTCTCTCACTCTTAAATTAATAAATATACTACGCTCAATGACTCATCCATGAGTCGCGCGCATCGCATCCTGCGTGCGCGATTCGCGTAGTATATTTATTAATTTAAGAGTGAGAGAGAATTCAAAAATAGGCAAATTGACTTGCCGTTTGAATATCCAACTTTATTTGGGTGATTAATTCTTCGATAGACGAGAATTTTTTTTCATCGCGAAGACGGTCAAGAAAATGCACTTCGAGAGTTTCTCCATAGATGTCTTGATCAAAGTTTAAAATATGGGTTTCAGTAACGACTGGCACATCTGCCGAGGTATTAAATGTAGGCTGTCGACCAACATTCGTTACACTTAAATATTTTTTACCTTTAAGAACTGCATTGGTTATATAAACACCTTCTTTAATCCAAAGTCTGCTGCCAGTATGAACATTAGCCGTTGCAAACCCAAGTCCTTTTCCTCGACCGTTACCTTTTACAATATGACCTGTATAAAAAAATGGTTGACCAAGAAGTGCATTCGCACTTTTTATGTCTCCGCTCATAATATATTTTCGTATTTGCGAGCTTGAACAAATTTGATCACCAATTTTAAGTGGTTTAAATACTTTAAATTCAACACCTTCATCTGCACATAGCTTTTCTAATTGCGCCAAACTTCCTGTACGGTCTTTACCAAATCCAAAATCATACCCAACATAAATTGCAAATGCACAAAGACGTTTAACAATAATATCTCGAAAAAATTTTTCAGCAGTAATCGTAGAAAAATCACGTCCAAAAGCTTCTTCAATTAAAAGATCGATCCCAAGACTTTCTAATATTTTATTTTTATCGCTATAAGAATTTAATAATGGAACTTGAATGTTTGGATTTAAAAAATGTTGTGGATGTGGTCGAAACGTATAAACAATTGACGTCCCGTTTTCTTGCTTTGCCCGATCTCGTACAGCTTCTATAATTTGACGGTGTCCTAGATGAACACCGTCAAAGTTTCCAATTGTAACAACCGATTTGGGATAACATGCATTGAATTCTTGATATCCCTTATAAATCTTCATAATTTACGAAATAAAAAGCATTTCTCTATATTTAGGCAGTGGCCAATGTTCATCGCCAACCATTTCTTCAAGTTGGTCAGAAATCGCTCGAAGTTCATTCATCATTGATAATCCTTCGTTAGATAAAGTAACTGCCTTTGCCTTTTCATCACTCATTGAATTTACTTTATTTGCAAACTCAGCAAGTGCGCTTCTCTTGGTGATCATTGAGTTAATTGACTGAGCAATTTTTGCTAAACGCTTTTGTTGTTCAGTAAGTGAAATCTCTTTACTTGCCTCTTGAGCAGCTCGAATCGATAAAGCAACCGATTGCTGTTCTTTTAAAGCAGCAGGGATAATATAAGTATCAATCATAGCTCCTAGCGTATCCACTTCGATCATAAGCTTTTTAACATAACGTTCGATCATAATGTGATATCTGGAATGCACTTCACCCTCTGAAAAGATTTTCATTTTTGTGAATAACGAAATCGCTTCTTTTTTGTTTAACTCTTCAATGGCTTCAGGTGCTTTTCTTAAATTAGGAAGTCCTCTTTTCGCCGCCTCTGCAACCCAAGCTTCGGAATAATTATTCCCTTCAAATCGTATTGCAGTAGTCTCACTCAGGGTCTTTTTCACAAGTGCAAGCACAGCAGCCTCGACACTTTTATGATTTTTTAAATCTGCTTTAAGTGTCTCATTCAATTCTGCCATTGCTTCAGCAACCGCTGCATTCACAACAGTGACTGGAAATGAAATTGGCATACTTGAACCGACCGCGCGAAACTCAAATTTATTTCCTGTAAACGCAAATGGTGACGTACGATTTCTATCAGTATTGTCTTTAGATATCGTAGGAATTTTTGAAACACCCAAAGATATTACAGCCTCTTCTGGGTTGTTTTCAAAATTAACACCGCCAACAATCTTGTTACAAATTTCATTCAATTGCTGACCTAAAAATGCAGAAATAATCGCTGGAGGAGCTTCATTTGCACCTAGACGATGGTCATTCCCTGGCATTGCTATTGAAGCGCGCATCAATCCAGAGTGTTTATAAACACCCTTTAAAACTGCTGCGAGCATCATTAAAAAACGAATATTTTGATGTGGATCTTTACCAGGATCTAAAAGATTAACTGAATCTTCCGCACCATCCATTGATAATGCCATTGACCAGTTACAATGTTTTCCGCTTCCGTTTACACCCGCAAAAGGTTTTTCATGTAGCAATAAAGTAAAGCTGTGTCTGCTAGCAACTTTTTTCATCATATCCATGACTAATTGATTGTGGTCCGCCGCAAGATTTGCTTCTTCAAAGATTGGAGCAGCTTCATATTGATTTGGAGCCACTTCATTATGTCTTGTTTTTGCAGGCACACCTAATTTGTACAACTCATATTCTACTTCTTGCATGAAAGACAAAACTCGTGAAGGAATTGAACCAAAGTAATGATCTTCTAATTGTTGCCCACGCGGAGGTTGAGCCCCGAGCAAAGTTCTTCCGGTCATGATTAAATCAGGTCGAAGATTGTAAAATCTTTTATCAATTAAAAAATATTCTTGCTCTGGACCCATTGTAGAAACCACACGCTTTGTCCCTTTATAACCCATCGTAGTAAGCAACTCACAAGTGTGTTGATTGAGCGCTTCCATCGATCGAAGTAAAGGTGTTTTTTCGTCTAAAGCATCGCCATGATAAGAAATAAATAAGGATGGGATACAAAGAGTATTTCCATTGGTTGATTCAATAATAAAAACCGGGCTAGATGGATCCCATGCCGTATATCCACGAGCTTCGAAAGTAGTTCTCATACCACCGCTTGGAAAACTTGAGGCATCTGGCTCAGATTGAATCAATTGTGAACCAGAAAATTTTTCAATTGGAACCCCATTGTCATCAATCGAAATAAACGCATCATGTTTTTCTGCTGTTAATCCAGTCTGTGGTTGAAACCAATGACAAAAATGAGTGACACCTTTTTCTAGTGCCCAATCTTTAATAATGTGAGCAATTGTATTTGCAGATTCTTTGTCGAGTTTTTTTCCGGTTTCGATTGAAACCATTATTTTTTGATAGGTATCTCGAGGAAGCTTTTCTTTCATCGCCTGCATACTGAAAGTATTTGAACCGTAATATTCAGAAACTTTTAGTCTGTTTCCGCTTTTGTCTTTTATTTGCTCAAACTTTCTGGGCTGTCTGGCTTCGATATGTGCTATGGAATCGTATCTTGGATTATTTGTGGACATTTCTTGATCTCCTTTGGTTAAGTGGTGGGTACTTTCCGCAAAGTTTCGCTTATAGAAGGTTAACAAATTTGAGAGTGTGCGGTAAAGAGCCAACTTGACCTCGTTAAAAATAATTATGAATACATCTCTTTAAGAAGCTGACTTAATTCATCAACGACCACTCGTACTTCATTTGCATTTGATGAAACAGGCGCAAATCTTAAATTCTCACAACGCTCGATTATCGATATGACCATTTCGGTTACAACTTTTCCGGCATTTTTATTGAAAAGCTCTTCTTTTAAATCTTCTCGAACAAGAGATCCTTTACTTACCCCATAACGGTTTCTAAGAATTTCCGACAAAATTGATTCGACACTGGCAAGGATAACACCTGGGTCGTTTCCAATGGTAACCAATTCTTGGATTTTCTTTTCGTAATCTTTAATCCCTTTAGATTTCCTAACTGGAGCATTACCCGTGGTTTTTGCATAGAAACCAAACGTTCCAAATACAAGCAGAAATGAAAGCAATGCAGTAAGTTTAAAAGTATTCGCATTTGACTCATGTTCAATATCAGGGTCTTTGATATCACTTAACCAATATCGTAAATCCTTCTTTGGCTCTTCAGCCTTAGGCTGAACAAGTGCTGCTTCTGGTTTTTTGCCACTAGCCATCGAACCTGCTGCACCCTCTAAAACATCAATGTCGATAGGTAGAGATTTTTTAGTCACATAATGCTTTGTTTGCGGATTAAACATTGAAAGCTCAATCGCTGGAATCTTAAACTTACCCTTTGCTCGAGGTATAAGCATAAAATCAAAAATCCTCTCCGACGTCCCAGTTCTCATAAATTGCATTGATGATTTGTCTTCATACAATTCAAAGTCTTTAGGCCAATCAACATTTAGATGCTCTAAACTTCCTGCGTGTCCACGACCCTCAACTTTAACTTTTACATTTAAGGGCTCCCCTGTTTTTAGTGAATATTTATCAGAAACAACGGTGATATCAAAATCACCCACCAAACCCGTAAAAGATGCAGGTTGTCCGTCGGCCGGCAATGGCAAAACTTCAATATTTACACGATCACTTACTTTGGTTGCAGTAGATGTCTGTAACGTATTCATAAACTGATTTAACATTCCGAATGGATCGTCATCATCATATGCAGAACGACTAGATCTGGTTTTATAACTAAATTTACCCGATAAAGGGTCTATGGCTAAACTTCCTTCTTTCAGAGGAAAAACAGCATATTGCGCCAAAACAGCGCGATTGTACTCTCTTCCTCCGACCACACTACGTTGATATTGAAGTCGATTATTAATTAATGGAATTTCAATATCTTCTTTTAAAAATCCGGGCACCGTCGGATATCTCTCAACTTGAATTCCTAAAATAGGAACCTGTGTATAAATGGCATAAGTAAGAATAATTTGTTCACCTTTATAGACCTTTAATTTATTCGGCTCAGTTTTTATAAAGAAAGAAGAAACATCTTTTGATTGATGAACACCAGCTCTTGGATTATCGCTCTTTGAAGGACTTCCAAAAGGATATCCCCCGCTACGAGAAGCACCCGTTTGTGATCCAGACTTTGAAACATCAATGACAATATCTTCAGAAGTAATTTTTTTACCATTTATAGAAATAGAGATATTTGAAATCTTTAGTTTTCCTATTTTTTTAGGATGCAATACCACCGTCATTGAGTTTGTTTTTTTTACAGAAATTTTTCCATTTATAAAAGTGGACTGAATGCCCTGCATTCCAGAGTAAGTGTTGATTTCATCAAAATCTGGTGCGCTGTATTCTGGATCTCCAAAATCACCATTATAATCATCAACTGAAGCCCTAAAAATAAGACTAATATTTTCATCTTCAGTTATTTCGGTTGCACTCGGAGTTACAGTAAGTTCTGCAGCAGAACCTGCAAGTGAAAATAATCCGACAAAGAAAATTAAAAAAATGTGCGTAGCGGAAATATTTCTCTTGAGGTTTTTCATTCTTATAAACATATACAATTTAAACAGTTTTTCTGAAACTACGATGTTATTAGTCGGATTTAATTTGTCATTATAATAATTCCATTTTATAGGATAAATAATAAGTATGGAACACGCACATATTCAAATTGCCAAAAAAGTATTGCGAGAAGAAGCAGAAGCATTGCTTCAATTAAGTGAAAATCTAGACCAAAATTTTTCAAAAGCAGTTGAGTATCTATTTAACTGTAAGGGTAAGGTCATTATAACTGGCTTAGGAAAATCAGGCCTTGTCGGTAGAAAAATTGCCGCAACACTTGCTAGCCTTGGTACACCCTCTATTTTTGTTCATCCAACCGAAGCATATCACGGCGACCTAGGTATTGTAGATTCAAAGGATGTCTGTATCGCAATTTCAAATTCTGGAGATACAGAAGACATTTTAAGACTCATCCCTTCGTTTAAAATTTTTGGTGTCCCCATTATTGGAATTTGCAGTAACACTCAATCTGAACTTTCTAAAATTTCAGATGTCGTGTTGAAGACAGGTGTTACAAAAGAGGCCTGCTCACTCAACCTTGCTCCGACTACATCCACCACTGTAACGATGGC
>CAZPTV010000120.1:0-5873 GCA_964589335.1 uncultured Bacteriovoracaceae bacterium | reverse complement strand
GTCAGGTGAGGGTGATTGTAACTGAGAACACAAAATCCATAATTCATGTGTGCGATTTATCATGAATTCGTGAGAGCGAAAAGATATAAAAATGCCCGCAATCCAACTGAATTAGCGGGCTATTTTAAATTTATTAAATTTTAACTATTGCTTAACGCAATATTTATCGTCTTGGCTACAGGGTCTTCCAAGGATGTAATCTTTCATAGCACTGACTTGATAAGGAAGTTGGGGAAATAAAAACATATACTTTCCATGTTCCTTCATCACGATATTAGCATCAACTGTACTAATGTCCTGATATTTCATTTGGTAATATGCAGCTAAACGTCCAGTGCGGTGACAACCACAAGAACATCGAAAAGCAATTTTCTTACCAGATGCTTTTGCTGAAAGTACCCATTGATCAAAGAAGTCTAAGAATTTTTTATCAATTGCTGATTTAGCAGTTTGCTGTTCATTGTAAATCACTTTTAAAGATGGACAATCATCTTTATATTTGATTTCTGATTTTTCAGCATCCCCGCTTAGAACTGCAACTTCTGAAATTCCCATCTTACAAAGTTCTTTGATACCTGCTTCGCTAGAAATTCCATAACGATAGATAGCAAAACCACTTTGTAAGTCTTCATCAATGATATGAAGATTATTGACAACTCCTTTTTTACCCTTTGATTCAATTGATTCAGTAGAGTTTTTTGACTGATCAACTGAGCAAACTGCATCATCATCCGTGATAGTGCAGCTTTCACCCGTTGCTGGATCAACTTCATGTTTTTCACTCGATGCATTTGCATTGGTAATAAACATTAATGTTGAGACCGAAGCTAACGTAAACATCATCCTTAATGTCGACATTTAATTACCTCCTGCTCATGAATCATTTCATGAGCGATAATTTAAATTATCCGTGATAATTATAGATTTGATATGGGCTAAAAATGATCAGAGTTTAATTAGATTAGTTTTTGCCTATGATTTGCAGGACATTAGTAATCGATTTGAAAAAATAACTGAGTACCCATGCGGAGAAGCGATTTATTTATTTTCAATCCAAATCTTTGTTTTATTTATGATTTGAAATTGGTTTTGATTTTGAAACGGACAGTTTTTTAAGTACTGATACTCAAATTCAGATTCATTTACTTCAGATTTAAACCATCGGACATCATTTGTGAGATCTGCGCCGTAGGCGGAAAGTGCGGGTCGAAAGTCTTTGCCGCATATTGTTATTATTTTATTTTTAAATTTATAAAATTCAAGCGAACGTTTGTCAGCCTCATGGGTTGCGTACTTAGGAAAACCAAATTTTAAAATAGAGCCTATGTTTTCAAACAAATAAGAAAATTGAGAATAATTTTGAATTCCTAAAAACCATTGTCGCTGAGGAATGATCCAGAGACATTGCATTGAAATCGTAAATACAACGATTGCGTAAAAAATTTTATTTTTTATTTTTATAGTTTCATAAAATACAAGAGCAGAAAAAAAGATCAGTACAAAACCAAACAATGTATGAAATCGACAATACCATAATGCACCAATGGTTAAGTCTGCCAGTAGACTGATGACAAGAATTGTACCCTGTTCGTTAAAAAGTAATTTTTTATAATTAAATTTATTAAGTGATAATGAAAATAATATACCTATAATCCAAACCCAACCAAATCCGCCTGTATTTACATCTTGTGTAGGAATCCACTTGTTCGGGGTAAATCCTGTTAAAATCTTTTTGATCCAAGAATCTTCTTTGTCGTAATCTGGAATGATCGGTGCGTGAACAAGGTCGGTAGGTGAAAGATCTCCATTACAGAAGTCTTTACCTAATATTTCACATTTTAAAACTCCAAATGGTTTTCCTTCATGAAAAATATTTAGAACAGGTTGGTACGCACCAAATGTAATTGGAAATATTGCTAGAAGTAATATTTTTTTAAAATGATTAGAAATATTACTTCTGAAATTCCAAATTATAATGCATAGAAAAAGTACAACTGATGTGGGAAGATTTGTGAACTTAAGAGATGAATGCAAGCCCAATGCAATCGCCGTAAGAAGCCATTTTTTTTCTTTAGCAAATGTAAGTGTTGCAAGAAATGTTATCAGTCCTGCGCTGTCTACGTAATAAGTTGTCGCTTCTCTTGCAATCAATGGATAGCTTATCCAAAGTGCAATCGCCCACGGGTTTTTCGGAAATAAATTACGTATACAGATGCAACCGACAATCCATTGTAATGCGGGCATTAGTAGAACACCCCGAAGGCCAAATAATAATCCAAAATGTTGAATCCACCATAGTGCGAGCAGGCTTTGTGTTTTTGGATAATGTCTAGCTGCAAAATAGGGTTCAATACTACGTGCCCAAAATCCATTTTTCCAAGATTCAATGATCGGCGGAAGGTGGTAATCCATCCCATCCCAATCGGTTGGAATTTGAAAAATACTTGTAAATAAAATTGATAATACTACGAGAAATAAAAGAAAAGATAAGATTTTTGGAAATTCATAGAGTTGAGAATAAAGCTCTCGGAACTGCATTTTTTTTTCAAAAATCAATTTCTTCTTTCGCAAAAATATAAAAGAAGATAATGCAAATAGATCAAAGAGAATAACAGAAAAAAAGCTCAATCCATTAAAGAGCGAATTATGAATGGTTCCGATTGAGTGAATCCAAACAAAGTATAATGCCCAAAAATAAAAAAACCCTGATAATAAAAGATTCATGAAGCGCGAACTGGAATAAAGTCGAATCGATTGACGTCAACCAGTCCTCGGTCGGTAAGTTTTAGTTTTGGAATTACAGGTAGACTTAAAAATGCCAATTGCAAGAAGGGCTCATCTAATACGCATCCAATGCTTTTACTTGCGGCATGTAATGTTTCAAGTTTGAGCTTGATCGTTTCTGCATCCATCATACTCATCAGTCCGGCAAAGGGTAATTCTAATTTAGCAATGACACTTCCATTTTGAACCACTGAAAATCCTCCACCACATTGAATGAGTGAATTCAATGCAATGGCCATATCTTTTGTATTGTTTGAAACTGCAATTAAATTATGGCTATCGTGTCCTACGCTTGAAGCAATGGCGCCATTAAGGCTTTCACCAAATCCTAGTACATATGCATTTGATGGTTTTAAGCCTTTGCCATGTCTTTCTAGTACCGATAATTTTGCGATACCTTTTGTATCTGAAGAAAGGACATGAGAGTCAGTGATGATTTTACCTGGTATGACACCAATGACATGAACCATCCCCTCGGGTGCAATGAGGTCATTTGATTGAACGGGTTTAGCACGAATTGTATTTTTGAATTGTTGGTTTTTTTGATTTTCAAAATTTAGCTCTGAAGTTTCTATTCCTGTTTTGAATACTTTTGAAATCGAACACGTATTGGCATCATTGAGCAAGCATAAGTCAGCAGTGAATCCAGGAGCTATGGCACCGATTTTAAATTTAAATCTAGAATTTCGATCTAAACCATAATGTCGAGCTACGCTCCAACTTGAAGTGCGGTAAGCAATTTCTGAACGAACTCCTTTTTTTATTGATTCACGGATTAGATGGTCAATGTGACCTTCTCTAAAAATATCTAATGGATTACGATCGTCTGTACAGAACCCAAGACTTGTAGAAGTTTCAATTGAAAGTAATGGTATTAGTGTTTTTAAATCTTTTGCAACACTGCCTTCACGAATCCAAACTGACATTCCCTTTTGAAGTTTTTCAATGGCTTCTTCAAGTTCAGAGGACTCATGACAACTATTTATTCCTGCAGCGATATAAGCGGATAAAGCGTTTCCCCGTAAAAGCGGACTATGTCCGTCAATATGAACATCTGAAAATGAATTGATTTTATCATGCACAGTTGGGTCAGAGTTCAGTACGCCTGGCACATTCATCATCTCTGCTAAGCCCAATGTACGGTTATGATTTTTAAATGGGATTAGATCTTTAGCACTAATGACTCCAGCACCATTAGTTTCTAAGTGAGTAGCAGGTACACAAGAGGAAAGCATGATCATCATATTCATTTTTGCTATTTCTGAATGATCTAAGAATGTATTGATTCCATCGATTCCCATTACGTTTGCAATTTCATGTGGGTCACAAACTGCAGTAGTCGTTCCTTTTGGTAAAACCGTTTTCTCAAACTGATCTGGAATTAATAGGGAACTTTCAATATGTACATGCGCATCTATAAAGCCAGGAACTAAATACTTGTCCTTTGCTGAGATTTTACGTTTTGACTTTAAACCCGGTTCAATTCCAACAATGATTCCGTTTTTTACAAAAATACTTCCTTTGCGCCATTTGCAATGAAAGACATCTAGATAAGTAACATCTTCTATTGATAGATCACATTCTGTTTTTCCGAGAGCTGCATCCATCAGTGAAGATAGTGATTTCATGCAATTTTCTTTTTTTCTTCAATTTCTTTTAAAGTTTTGGCTTCGTCGTATCTTCCAAAAATAAACATAGCAGAAATAGATAGAATCATTCCCACGAGACCGCTCAAGCGAATGCCTAGGTCATTGCCTTGATCTTTACCGAAACTGAGGAGGATAGTGAATAAAACGATCCCAAAGGTTTGTCCGAGTTTCATCACCATCGTTCGTGCCGCAAAAAACATTCCTTCGCGGCGCTCTCCAGTCATCAGTGTATCGTGTTCTGCAATGTCAGCTAATACGGTATTAGGTAGAATTCCAAGAAAAGCAAATGGTATTGCAGCTCCAACCATGATCATGACGGCTTGTCCGTAATGTGGAATGGGAAGTTTTCCGAGCAAGGTTACTAATCCAAAGATAAATCCAAAGAGAACAAATGCAATTTGCATTAATTTTTTTCTGCTCTTGCGTTTGCCTAAATAATTTACGAGTGGATAAAATGCGAAAGATGATCCAAGCAATACAATCATTAAAATCGTAAGGGAGTCTTCGGGTAGGCCTAGAAGTACAGTCAGATAATATAGAATACCTGTTGTAATAATATTAAGCCCCGTCCAGTACATGCAATCAGGAATAACAAAGCTGATGAAGCGTGGATTTTTGAAAGTCATTTTAAGAGATTCAAATATTGAGTGTTCAGTTTTATTTTTCGATTCAGGTGAGTATGAATTAGAATGCTCGCGTTCTTTAATAAAAAGTAGAGGCATTAAAAAACAAACCGCAGAAAGAACGCACATTATTTTAATCGCATTCTGAATTCCATGAATCCTATCGAATCCATATTTATTCTGAATGACAGTAGCAATTATTGGAACTAATGCTGCAGTCAACGAACCCATTGCATATGTAAGCGATGTGAAAGTTGCTAGATTCATCCTCTCTTTTTCAGTATGAGCATATTCAATGAGTAAAGCACTATAAGGTATAACGTACATTGTGAATGCAGGATAATAGAGCAACTGAACGACGATCAGCCATGTAAAATTTCTTGATGTTGGATTCATGTCGGGTGGCATGAACATTAATGAGCACAATATACAGACTGGAATAAATCCCATCCACATAAATGGAGTTCTTCTGCCCATTTTAAATTTGGATCGATCGCTCCAGTTTGCAATTAAAGGATCAGTAAAAGCTTCCATGATCCTTCCAAACGCAGCAATGAAAACAATCGCATTGATAAAGCCGAAATATTTATAATCAGAAATAAGTTGAGGTAAGTTTGCATTTTTTGGGGGCAAATAAAAATAGACCAATAATGTATAGACAATATTTAAAAGCGTACTCCAACCAAGCTGACCCATAGAATACGCAATCATTTGCCAGGTGCTTAAAGATTTAGCTTGGTGGGGTTTCATCGTCTTCTCCCGAGTATCCGCTCATTCAAATTACGACCAATAGAAGTTTCAGCAGAATTTACAAAAG